>CAVISZ010000025.1:0-4220 GCA_963645585.1 uncultured Eubacteriales bacterium | reverse complement strand
CAATAATTTGTTTTACTTCTTCTACAGTTTTGCCTTGAGAATCAGCTAAAAGTTTAATATCGGCTTCTTCTGTTGGAACGAACTCATGTAGAGGTGGATCTAAGAAACGAATATTTACTGGAGCACCTTGTGCTGCTTCGTACAATTGTTCAAAGTCACCTTGTTGCATTGGCTCTAATTTTGCAAGAGCGTGTTCGCGTTGTTCTACTGTGTCGGAGCAAATCATTTCTCTGATTGCTGCAATACGGTCTGGTTCAAAGAACATATGCTCTGTTCTGCAAAGACCAATACCCTCTGCACCAAATTCGAATGCTTGATGTGCATCTTTTGGAGTGTCGGCGTTTGTTCTTACAGAAAGTGCTTTATATTTATTAGCCCAAGCCATAATTCTGCCAAATTCACCATCGTTGGTGTTTGCAGGAACAGTGGCAATTGCGCCGTCATAAATTTTACCTGTTGAACCATCTAGAGAGATAACATCTCCCTCTTTATATACTTTGCCGTGCAAAGTAAAGCGTTTGTTTTCTTCGTCCATTTTGATTTCGCCACAACCAGATACACAGCAAGTGCCCATGCCTCTAGCAACAACGGCAGCGTGTGATGTCATACCACCACGAACTGTCAAAATTCCTTGAGCATAGTGCATACCTTCAATGTCTTCTGGAGAGGTTTCAAGACGAACTAATACAACTTTTTGTTTGTTTTTGCCTGCTTTTACTGCGTCTTCTGCGGTAAATACAATGCTACCACATGCGGCACCTGGAGATGCTGCAAGGGCCTGTGCGATAGGCTGAGCACTTTTTAGTGCTTTGCTATCAAATTGAGGGTGAAGCAAAGAGTCGAGGCTCTTTGGGTCAATTTGCATTAATGCTTCTTGTTCGGTTATCATACCTTCATCCACTAAATCGCATGCAATTTTGATTGCTGCTCTTGCGGTACGTTTGCCGTTACGAGTTTGTAGCATATAAAGTTTTTTGTCCTCAATTGTAAATTCCATATCTTGCATGTCTCTGTAATGATTTTCAAGAGTTTTGCAAATTTCTTGGAATTGAGTGTAAACTTCTGGCATTACTTCTGCCATTTTTGCAATTGGCATTGGAGTTCTTACACCAGCAACAACGTCCTCACCTTGAGCGTTCATTAAGAATTCGCCCATAAGTTTTTTCTCACCTGTTGCAGGGTCACGAGTGAATGCAACACCTGTTCCTGATGTTTCGCCCATGTTACCAAAAGCCATCATTTGAACGTTAACTGCAGTTCCCCATGAATAAGGAATGTCGTTTTGCATTCTGTAATAATTTGCTCTTGGGTTATCCCATGAACGGAATACGGCTTTGATTGCACCAAACAATTGTTCTTTTGGATCGTCTGGGAAATCTGTGCCAATTTTTTCTTTGTACTCGGCTTTAAACTCTCTTGCAAGTTCTGCTAAGTCTTCGGCTGTAAGTTCAACGTCTTGAGTTACGCCTTTGCGTTCTTTCATTTGGTCAATAAGTTGTTCAAAGTATTTTTTGCCTACTTCCATAACAACGTCACTGTACATTTGAATGAAACGTCTGTAGCAGTCCCATGCCCAACGAGGGTTGCCTGATTTTTTGGCAATAACGTTTACAACTTTTTCATTTAGGCCCAAATTCAAAATTGTATCCATCATGCCTGGCATAGATGCTCTTGCACCACTTCTTACTGATACTAGAAGAGGATTTTGTTCATCACCGAATTTTTTGCCAGTAATTTGTTCCATTTTTGCAATGTATTCAAGAATTTGTGCTTGAATTTCTGGGTTAATTTGGCGACCATCTTCGTAGTATTGAGTGCAGGCTTCTGTAGAAATTGTAAAACCTTGAGGAACTGGTAATCCAAGATTTGTCATTTCTGCAAGATTCGCACCTTTACCACCGAGAAGTTCACGCATTTTTGCGTTACCTTCCGTAAATAAATATACGTATTTTTTTGCCATTAACTTTTAATCTCCTTTTAAAAAATACCTATAAATTTTACACATTTTGATTGATTTTGGCAAATTATTTTAACATATGTTAAAAGTTTTTTAAAAAAAGAGCAAATAGCAAAAGAAAACCATGCTATTTTTCTCTTTTTAACCAATTTGAGGTTTTAAACAAATTTATTTGGCGTCTAAAACATTAATGCTTGAAAATACAAAAAATGCAGGAACAACTTTTTGTAAAAAGTTATTTTCTGCATTCATTATCTATAATTTGTTAATAATGTATTATTTAACTATACTGCCCGTTGATTTTTTAGCGGGTGTGAAGCAGGCAAATTTGCGTGCATAATTGGCTAAGCAACATAACATTTATTAAAATTTTAAAATCCCTATCTTACTAAAGAGATAACTTTAAAAGCTTTATTCAAGAGAGATAATATAGTAATAAACTGGTTGACCACCATAAATTGCAGTAACTTCTGCATATGGATATTTTTCTGCAAGTTCGGCTTGCAAAAGTTCAGCTTCTACAGGTTTTACATCTTCACCATAGAAAAGGGTGATAGAAGATGTGGCTTCTGAAATTAGTTTTGAGATTAAATCTTTGGTTGTGTCTCCAATTGATGTGCCTTTTGAAAGAATTGATTTATCGTCTAAGCCAATAATTTCGCCAACATTTAGGTCAAAGCCGTCAACGTGGGTTGCTCTAACTGCATAAGTTACAGAAGCGGACTTAACTGCACAAATTGCATCGGTCATGGCACGAGTGTTTTCTTCTACGCTTGCCTCTGGACTGAATGCAAGTGCTGCAGAAATGCCTTCTGGAACGCTTTTTGTTGGGATAACGATAAGATTTTTATCGGTTAAGTCATTTGCTTGTTCGCTTGCCAGTATAATATTTTTGTTGTTTGGGAACACAAACACATTTTTTGCAGGAACTTTGTTGGCAGCCTCGGCAATGTCATTTGCGCTTGGGTTCATGGTTTGACCACCCTCTATAATGCAGTCAATTGTTAAATCACGCATTAAATCGGCAATTCCCTTGCCTGGAGCAACTGAAATCATGCCGTTTTCTTTAAGTTCAACAGGTTGACCTTGTGCTTTTTTCTTTAACTCTCTGTTTTGCTCACGCATGTTTTCAATTTTTAGGTTATACAACTCGCCAAGTTCCAAAGCATAACCAAGAGCAATGTTTGGTGTGTTGGTGTGAACATGCACTTTAACCAAGTTTAAGTCACCTAGGCAAAGCACGCTATCACCTATTTTCATAAGTTTTTCACGAAGTTTGTCTATATCTGCCTCGGTTGTTTTCTTATTCATATTAATAATCATGTATTCTGTGCAATATCCAAATTCAATGTCGGCAAGATTTGAGATGTCGGCAATTACATCATCGGCAGTTTGAACAGGTTTGCTATCGTCAAACACATAATCAAAGTCCTCACCCGAAAGAGCACGCAAAAAACCCGTGAAAACAACAATTATGCCCCTACCACCAGCGTCTACAACGCCTGCTTTTTTAAGCACAGGCAACATTTCTGGGGTTTGTTGCAAAATGTCTTCACCACGGTCGATAACTAATTTTAAAAATTCTTCTATATCTGATGTTCTTTTAGCAATTTCGTTTGCGGACTCGCTCATTACTCTAATAACGGTCAAAATTGTGCCCTCTTTTGGCACTGTAACCGCTTTGTAAGCGATTCGACAACCTTCGGTTATTGCTTTTGCGAATGTTTTTGTGTTTATTTCTTTGCTATTTGCAAGAGTTGAGGAAAGACCTTTTACAATTTGCGATGTTATAACACCCGAGTTACCTCTAGCGCCACGCAAAGCACCTTTTGAAAAGGCTTCACAAAGGTCTGGGATTTCATTTCCTATGCAATTGTTAACTTCATTAACTGCGGATTTTAAGGTTAAGAACATGTTTGTGCCTGTGTCACCGTCTGGAACTGGAAAAACATTTAAGGCGTCAACAAGTTTTTTATTTTGGTCTAAAAGCGCAACACCCCCGATAAACATTTTACGAAGGGATGCTCCGTTGATTGATTTCTGCATTATATATACTCCTATACTCTTACACCGACAACGTGAACATTTACAGTGTCCACAATCATACCAGTAAAGTCCTCAACAGTATACTTAATAGTTTTTTTAAGGCTTTCGGCAATGGCACTAATTGAAATGCCATATTTTAAAATACAATATATATCGATGAAGATTCTATTATCATTATTTATATTTACAATTATACCCTTGGTATAAGGTTGTTTTT
>CAVISZ010000024.1:0-2398 GCA_963645585.1 uncultured Eubacteriales bacterium | reverse complement strand
GAGGTTGCATATAAACACTCCTACGAGTTTTTTGAAAGTTTAACCACTTTTTGTAAAGAATATTTTAGCATGGCGTTTAACCCAAAAGATTTGATGTTTGGTGATGCAAAAATAACTGCAAAAGAAATGCAAGATTTGTATAACACCACCTACAAAAATAAAACACCTGCAATAAGAGTTGAGTGGCTTGTTGATTACATTTTAGACAAACTTAACATCACAAAAGATATTGACGAAATGTCGCAAAAAGTTAAGGCAAAACTATATCCATTCTTTGAACAAACAAACGTTGTAAACATTTATGCAAACTTTTTGGCAAACATTGGCATGAAATTCAGTTTGAACAAAAAAGAGCAGTTAAGATACGATGACCTTGGTGCAATTTTGTACATATCTAATTACTTTTATGGACTTAAAAAGTTTAAAGAGGTTAAATATTTAATTGTTGACGAAATGCAAGACTACTCGTTTGCAACATATAGCGTTTTAAACGACATTTTTGCTTGCAATAAAACCATTCTTGGCGATATAAATCAGTGCATAGAAAAAATAATGACAAAACAAGACTTAGAGCATTTGGTACAAATTTTAAATGCCGACTATGTAGAATTAAACAAGGCATATAGAAGCACATTTGAAATTACAAACTTTGCAAATAGCATAAAAGGGATAGAGTGCGACTGCGTAGACAGACATGGCGACAAACCACTGCTTGTGAAAAAACAAAATATGCTAGAGGCACTTTCTAAAATTGTGGAAGATAGCAAAAAGTATAATAGCATTGCATTTTTAACAAAAACTGCAAGCGAGGCAAAAGCGGTGTATGAGCATTTGGGAATGCTTGACGGAATGTCTTTAAATATTGATTATTTTGACGAAATTTCAAGAATTTGTGTTATGCCTGCATACATGGCAAAAGGTCTAGAATTTGACGTTGTAATTATTCCAAATTACACAAAAGAAAACTATAAAAACGTGCTAGATAACAACCTTTTATATGTATCCGCAACCCGCGCTTTGCATAAACTATATTTAATTTGTTAAATAATTAAAATAGAGTAAAATTGGTGCAAAAATATAAAAATTGATTAAAAAACAATAAAAAATAGGCAGTTTTTGCCTATTTTTTACTGCTTTATATAATTTTAATAAAGTTTTTTCATTTTAAGTTTTTGCAAAATTTTACCAAACAACATCGCGTTTTTTGTTTAATCTTTTAACTGAAATTACAAATATAATTGTTAAAACGGCAACACCGCCTGCAATGTATAAAATTAATTTTAATGCACCAGTTGTGTGAGGCGTAACGCTTAATTCTTTTATTGGTGTTAAAATTGTGCCTTTGTATTGAACTTTAACGGTAAATGTTTCTGCGGTTGTAGGCTCGTAAGAAAAACTTTCACCTTTGCCCATTTTAACATCATTGATATACCATAAAATTTTGTCAAAGTCTAAACCGTCTGTGCTTGCATTTTCTAACGTAAATGTAAACGCCTCAAGTTCTGCCTTGGTGTTGTTTATAACTTTTTTAGAGATTGCATAATTGTTAAGGTCGGAGTTAAGTTCGCCTGCAACGGCTTTAAAATATATAACTTTTGAAACATATAAAACAGAAGAAGATTGGGCTGAGGCATATAACTTATACACGCCAAATCCGCTTTTGCTGTTGATTACTTTAGATGGAATAAAATCATAGTCATCATTTTCTTTTATTAAATCGTAGGTGCTAGAGTTTGGAGTTTTTAAGAACCAGTTAATTGTGCAGTCTACTTTTGCCTTTGATAAAATTGCTTGAACGGTAAATTTTTCGGTTTTTTTATTGATTAAATACATGCCTGACTGAAATTCTAAAGGTCTAGAAATTTGTGTTGTAACAATTTCATGGTCTGCATTGTCGGTTATTTCAACCATTAATGTAAAAGATAAATTAATGCCCGAACCTGTAATGGTTACTTCGTAATGTTTGGTTCCAACCATCATTGTAACACCCTCCTCTGGGGTTATTTTTTTGCTTAATAACAAATATTTTGTATTGCAAATTTCTATTGGGTTAGAAGCAGTGGTTGTGTCTTTCCAAACATAGGTTAAATCTGCATAGGTAACTTCGGAATCATTTGCATATAAATTTGCCTCAAAAGTTATAACCTCGTTGTCTGCATAGCCCGCACTAAACACACCATTTGCAAGGTCGGAATCTAACGCAGAATAATTTGCCGTGGTGGTTATTTGAATTTTGTAGGCGTCCGCAAGTGCAGGAGCGTTTGTGCTAGAGCCAAAAATTATAAAAAACGAAAACGACATTAATGCAAGCAAAAATATTCCAATCTTTTTCATATAAAACCTCTTTTTTAACTAAATAAAAAATAATTACATAATAATTTTGACTAAATTATACAAC
>CAVISZ010000023.1:0-4177 GCA_963645585.1 uncultured Eubacteriales bacterium | reverse complement strand
ATATTAAATGAAAACTATATTAAATTAATATTTTAATAATTAAGCGTTAGCCAAACTAAATAATGGGTAAAAGTTTAAACTAATATATGTTCTAGCAGGCTCAGAAGAAGTGTCCTCACTCATTGTTGGGTCGTTTACAACAGTTTTGGTGTAAATTGCTATGCTTACGCTTGTGTGAATGTTGTCATATAGATTTAAAGAAACATATTCTTTGCCATTGTAATTGTCACATCTAACATTAATATTGCCAATGTTAGATGCCTCTGAAGTAGTTGTTCCAATTGTGTAATTGTATTCGCTTATTTCTTGAAGTAAGTAGTAGGTGACAGAATTGATTGTAATTTTTTTCTCTTCTTCGGTTCCAACACTAAATGAGAATGTGTTGTACATTGTCATAAGTTTGTCTTTTGCATAGGCATTTATTTTAGCAATTAAATCATCGGCAGAAGTTGCGTCAGAAAGACTAACATCGGTCACCATAGTGTTTCCATAATAAACAACAATGTTATCAAGTAATAAATTGCCATTTGTGTACTCTTGAATTAATAACTCCTTTTTTGTTTTGCCAAATGCTTCTTGCGAAGAGCCCAATTTAGTTTCATAATCATCATTGTAAACATTGTTATAATAATAACTCTTGCCCCAAGCAAAAATTGTCTCTTCTTCTCCGCATGCACTAAACAAAAACGCACACGCCATTAAACATGCCATAATAATTGTTCCAAAAAATCTTTTCTTGTTTTTCATATTTCCTCCTTAATTTAAGAATATCATAACATAATTTACATCAAACATAAAATAAAAATATCACATTTTTTGCCATTGTTTGAAAAAATATTGTACACATTGCCACTTTTTGTGCAAGTAATACATAAAAATTTAAAAAATCACCCACAAAAACAGAAAATTAAAAAAAACAGTTGACTTCTCCCCCCCCGCGATAAAATGAATGTGAGGCTTGCGAAAAAAACTCGCATACGCTCGCAAATTATGAACGAAGAGTGAAGAATAATGTATTAATGCCACTTGGCGAGGTGTGCCGTTGGTGTATCACATACAACTTTGGCTGCTTTACAAACCTTAGCTCCCTGTCAGGGGAGCTGGAGGGCGAATGCCCGCCTGAGGGGTTATCCTGCCTTATACATTCATTAACCACCAAATCTTTGAATACAAATCATTTGTAGAATATTATTCTTGCAATTGTAAGAATTTATTTGACATATAATAGCCTTAAAAATTAAAATGTTTACAAATGTAAACTAATTAATTGTAAATATTTGCACAAAATATATCAAAAATCAATTAAAAGGAAAAATAAAACATGAAAGGCAAGCACTTAAAAGGAATTTTGTTAGATTTATTAACACTCGCTCTTTGCATAACTGCCATATTTGTTGGCGTGTTTTCAGTAAAAAATGCAAACCTTAACATCTCGGGTGAAATAGGCTTTGAAAAACATGAGCCATTCACTGGTGTTGCAAAAGCGGTTGGTAAAATTACAGGTGCAAAAAATGCAACGGGGGCTAACACTTTTTATTTAAACCCTGATGAAAATTCTGCATTAACATCACCAAAAACAATGGGCGTAGAACAATTAGATAGTCAAATTGTTGCCCAATTTGGTGAGTTGTCGTTTGCTGATGATTCAACACCTGTTTCGTTTAACATAGAAATCACAAGTGCAACAGATGACCCAATTGTCGTTGATGTAGATTTTGAAAGTTTTAATTTTGAAAATGTTTCAAAAACAATGTCAACTGACTATTTAAACTTTATAACTTCAAATGGCAAAACAACAAACATATCATTTACCTTGTCTAAGCAAGACTTTGCCACAACATCAACCTTTTCAGGCAGTTTAAAAATAAACATAAACAAAGCAAGCAATCAAACTGCAACTGATGCAGGCTACACAGTTGAAGCAGTCGATGATTATTATAACATAACAGGTTTGCCATCAACTTCACAAACAGACGCAAGCATAACAATTCCTGCCTACTTTTATGATAGCACCACAAAAACATATAAAAAGGTAAATACATTAAAAGGCGAATACGATGATGATATGGGGTGGTATAGAGCTGTAACTAATGCTTACAATTATTCTAATATTATATTTTCTAATGGGATATCTGAAATATATACTCGTGCTTTTAATGGTGTTAAAGTACAAACAATCTCTTTACCATCAAGTTTAAAAACAATAGGCAACTCGGCTTTTCGTTATGCGACTTCACTAGAAAGTATCACTTTATCATCGGGTGTTGAAGAAATAGGAGAAGGCACTTTTTCAGATAGTGGGCTAAAAAGTTTTACATCAAACCATGCTTTAATAAACTTACAAGGTTTAGGAAATTGTTATGAACTTACAAATGTTGTTTTAAAAAATGGCTTAAAAACAATTGGTTCTCATGCGTTTGAAATGTGTAGTAGTTTAACAAATATAGAACTCCCTGATAAACTTGAGGCTATTGGAGATTATGCTTTTAGCTCATGTGACAAACTCACTTCTTTGCCTATTATAAAAGATGTAAAAACTATGGGAAAATATATTTTTTCTAACTGTATTGGTTTTGTATCTATAGAGGTACCAAATACTATGCTTACAATCCCTGAATATTTTTTTAATGCCTGCACTAACCTTGTGTCTATAAAGTTACCTGAAACATTAGAAAGTATAGGTGCAAATGCTTTTCTATATTGTTCAGCATTAACAGAAATATCAATTCCTAAAAATGTAAAATTAATTGGAAAAGAAGCATTTAACTTATGCTCAAAGTTGACATCTATCACATTTGATTCTAGTATGCAAACTGGATGGAAATATAGTAGCAGTGAAAGTGGACCATGGCAACAAGACACTCAGTATAATTCAGACTTTACAAATGCAACATCAAATGCAACTCGTTTTAGAGAAAACGACACAGATTATGGATTTGAAGGGTATAACTATGGTGGTTTTTATTGGAAGCACGATTAATATAAAAAATATTATTAAGTGCAATTAAATAATTTTGAAATAGTAAGACCAACAAGTTATGTATTAATGAAATATAAAGAGAGAGAAGAGTAGTTTTTCTCTCTTTTTTATAAGATTTTCTTGACAGGGGTGGGTGTTTATGGTATATTAGCAGTGTATGCCACTTATGTAGGGCTTTTTTAAAGTGTTTAATTAGGTTAAACCGCCCATATGTAGTGAGATTTTAGTAGGAGGAAAAATATGTTTGCTATAATTCAAACTGGTGGAAAACAATACAAAGTTTCTGTTGGCGATTCTGTTAAAGTAGAAAAATTAGAACAAGAAATTGGTTCAAAAGTTAATTTTGATGTTTTACTTACTTCAGACAATGGTAAAATTGTTGCAGGTAACCCAATTTTAAAAAATGTTACTTGCACTGCAGAAGTTGTTGCTCAAGGCAAAGGTGATAAAATTGTTGTTTACAAATACAAAGCAAAAAAGAACTATCGCCGTAAAATGGGTCACAGACAACCATTCACTCAAGTAAAAATTCTTGAAATTAAGTAGTACAAAACTATGACGAACGTACAAATTTTAAAAAACGAGAACAACATTTTAGGTTTTGTCATTTCTGGTCACTCTGGTTATGCAGAGCAGGGCAGTGACATTGTTTGTTCGGCAATTTCAGCTCTTTCGCAAAGTGCTTGTGTGGGGTTAGAAAATGTTTTAAACCTAAAACCTGTTATAAAGATTGATGAAAAAAAAGCATATCTTAGTTGCACCTTAAGTAAAAACTTAAATAGGGCAGATATGGCAAACGCACAAATTGTTTTAAAAACATTTGAAAAAAGCGTAGAACTTTTATTAGCAGGTGATAAAAAATTAAAAAAATACATTAATTTGGAGGTCAAAAATGAAATTTATTAACATTCAACTTTTTGCCCACAAAAAAGGTGGCGGTAGCACTAAAAACGGTCGTGATAGTAATTCTAAACGTCTAGGTGTTAAAGCTGCAGATGGTCAAATGGTTCTTGCTGGTTCAATAATCATTAGACAACGTGGCACAAAAGTATACGCTGGTGAAAACTGCGGTCTTGGCAAAGATTACACAATTTTTGCTAAAAAAGACGGCAAAGTTAAATTCTCAAACAGTGGTGACAAAAAAATTGTTAGCATCATTGCTGAGTAATCAATTTATACAACAAAAAAAGAGAAGCA
>CAVISZ010000022.1:0-3370 GCA_963645585.1 uncultured Eubacteriales bacterium | reverse complement strand
GGAATATTATGTTTAAAAAGTTTTTTTTGACTGTTTTAACAATTGCGATGATTTCTTGCTGTTTTGTTGCTCCTAAACAAACAGAAGTTTTTGCAGACAAACCACAAATTATTTACACCGCTTTTGGTGATAGCATTGCCGAGGCGTATGCAATAAATTTAAAAACCAAAGCAGAGGGTGAGGCAACAATTGGTGAAGATAAAGTCCATACAACCAACTTTGTAGAAAAAGGCTATGGAGATTTAATTAAAACAGAGTTAGAAAAAACTTACACTGTTTCTGCCTACAACTTTGCCTACGCTGGTGATGACTGTCAAGACCTTTTAGATTTTATTTACGAGTTTTATGACAAAGACAACAACACAAGCACCAACGAAACATCAAACGCTACATATTCAAGTTTTACAAATGCAGAACTTTATAACACTTTAAAAAATTCAAACATTGTCACCATTTGTATTGGTGCAAACAATATTTTAAGCGAGGGTGCAACTTTAATTCCTGCATTCTTGGGCTTTTCTGGCTCAATAGAAAGAGCAGAAATGGAGGCAACCCTAGAAACAAAAATTTTGGGCAATGGCGATGACATTAGAGGTTTAAAAGCCGAGTTTACAGAACTTTTAAACACTCTTAACCAAATTAACCCAAAGGCAAACATTTACTTTACAAATGTTTATAACCCATTTAAAGTTTTGGACGCACAACAAGAACTTTTGTCAACTGCAAAAACAATGGCTGCACTTTATCCTAGCCTTGCAAATTTAACTCAAGACAGATTAAACGAATTGTCAGACATAACCGAACTTGCAATTGCAGGCGGAATAGACTCAAGCGGGAACCCATACACAGGCATAAATAATGTTATAGAGGACGCAATTGCCGAGTTTAACACTGCAAACGGCAAAGACAATTTTAAGTTTGTTGATACAAAATCTAAATTTGATGAACAATATAGCGATTCTAATCGTGCCAACTATAATAACTATGTAAATGTTAAAGTGGGCGATTTGACTTCTAGCATTGTAATTAACAATATAAGCAATATTCAAAAAATTGCAACTGACTACTTTGACCCACACCCAACCTACCTTGGTCACGAACTTATTGCAGACGCACACATAGAAAAAGGTTTAAAGGTTTATTTAGACGAGCCAGAGCCAGTGGTATATGACCCTAACCTAAAAATTAACGGAAGCACCATTGCAAACTCTTACACTTTAGATAAAGGCGAAACACTTGTAATAGAGTCAAACGACTCCGAAAATGAATACACATATTATTACGAAATAAAAAAAGATGACGCGGTTGTTAAAACTTACACAACCAATCCAACAACCATAAATTTTGCCGACCTTGCAAGCGGAACATATAGCATTTATGCAACCATAAAAGTGCAAACTTCTGACGGACTTCAAGATGTTTACACAAGCAAACTTTTAACAACTCTTACTGTTAAAGTAGAAACATTTACTGTTTCATTTGTGCCAGACTGCAGTACGTATGTGCCTGCACAAACAGTAGAAATTAACAAACTTGCAACAAAACCTGAGGTAAGCAAACATAAATACGAGCTTGTTGGCTGGTTCTTGAATTTGTCAGATTCTAACGCTTTTGACTTTTCAACACCAATCACAAGCGATATAACTCTTTATGCAAAATGGAGAAAGGTCATTTTTGATGTTACGCTAGATTATAACGGTGGCAGACTTGGCACAAACACTTCAAAAACGCTAGAAGTTGCCGAAAACGGCTTGGTTGCAGAACCAACAAGTCAAGAAGAACCCGTGCAAGAGGACTACGAGTTTATTGGCTGGTTTAAAGATGAAGCATGCACCACAAAATGGAACTTTGCATCCGACAAAATAACCGCAGACGGTGTTGTAATTTACGCAGGCTGGAAAAGCACTGTTGCAGTTATAACCCTAGACTATAACGGCGGTTTGGTTAATGGGGCGTCAAGTGGCAAAATTAAACTTGCCATTGGTGGAACTTTGGCAGAGCCATCTGCAAGTGCAATTGTAAAACAAGGATATAAGTTTGTTTATTGGTATTTGACCGATGAAAACACTCCTTGCCAATTCCCTTTTGTTGTAACCGAAAACATCACATTAAAGGCTTTTTGGAAAGAGGCAATTAAAATTAACATTATGAACCTAGACTACAAGTCTAGCCACACCATGGAAAAAGGTGCAACAGTTTTAGATTTGTATAACGATTTAAAACCAACAAAAACAGGCACAACTTTCTTTGGCTGGTACTCAGATTCTCAATTCTTGCAACCTGTTGCCGATACAACAGTTTTGCAAGACGGTGACACTTTGTTTATTAAATGGGTGTCAATAAAAATTAAATTAAACCAAGGCGAAAGCGAACTAAGCTACACAACTCAAGCCTTTTCAGGTGCAACCAAACCAGTTGTGTTTGAAATTGACGCCAAAAACGGAGCAACACTCGTTTGGCAAGTAAACGGCAAAGAGGCAGAAACACAAACGGTTACTTCTGGCAACTCTTCTAGCTACACATTTATTCCAACCGCAGTTGGTGCGTTTGCCGTAAGTTGTGTTGTAAATGGCGAAACAGTTACAGGTAAAACAATAAACATTAAATACAGCGTGCCACAAGATATATCTATCACTTTAAAAAAGGTAGAAAATAAGGTTATTTATAGTTTTGTTGTTGATAACAATAAATATTATGATGAAACAAAATTCGTTTGGTTTAAAACTGCAGACGGGTTTAGCGATGAATTTTCAGAGAGAATTGGCACAGGCTTTGAAATATCATACAAATTTGGCTCAGACTGCAAAATTTGCGTTAAATATTTAGAAAATGAGGACTCTGTTGACGGACTTACCTCAAACATTGTGTCAATTAAAGTAGATAACTTCATTGACGAAACAACCCTAATTTCAATTGTTATAGCCATAAGCGTTATAGCCGTTGTTGTTGTAGGTGTGGTTATTAGCCGTGGGAAGTATCATGATTATTACTAGAAAAAATGATGCCCTTAGAAAAAATGATGCCCTTAGAAAAAACAGCGTCCTATGGTGCAGATTTGCTTAAAAAGCAAATCATAGCACTTAGCGGGCGTGTTTTTTCTTATCTACCGACCAAACGTCCTCACTTATTGCATGCGTTCGGAGTCGGTACTCTCGTGCGAAGCAAACGCTTACGGGGAAATAAAGATAAATAATATTTTGTAATATAGGTAATTATATAATAAACATCACCCTATGGTGCAGATTTGCTTAAAAAAGCAAATCGTGGCACTTGTTGGGCGTGCTTTTTCTTTATTTCGCATCAAACGTGCTCACTTATATTTATGGGGACCCCAAAAAGAGTTGTTCTTTTTGGGGAGAGGAAAAGCAAG
>CAVISZ010000021.1:0-8095 GCA_963645585.1 uncultured Eubacteriales bacterium | reverse complement strand
CCAAGGTTACAATAATGAATAGCATGTTTTATAGTCTTAGAAATTTGCAGTCACTAGATTTATCAAAGTTTGACACAACCAATGTCACAGATATGTCTTTAATGTTCGAAATGTGCACATCCTTAACAAGTTTAGATTTAAGTAGTTTTAATACCCCAAATGTTATTAATATGTCACAAATGTTTTATATGTGCTCTAAGCTTATAACAATCTATGTGAGCGATTTATGGAGTATAGCAAATGTTACTAGTACCAGTGTGTTCTATGATTGCACCTCTCTTAAAGGTGCAGTAAGTTATAATAGTTCAAAAACAGACATCTCCATGGCAAACTACACCACAGGTTATCTCACCCTAAAAAGTGCGTAATTATATCTTTTCTTGCAATTGCATGCAATTAATTGACAACTTTTGTTGGTTGTGTTAAAGTATTAGCATGGAAAATTTGGTAGTGGTCGTGAACAATAATTAAGTGCGTTTGTTTTACGCACATGTGTTTATTGTGCCATTAGCAAAGTAGATTTTTAAAAGGTGGCACAAAAAATTGCCATCTTTTTTTAGCAATTTAAAAATATCGCAAAAAAATTTATGCGATATTTGAGTATTTGCACAAAATATTTAAAGATAGAGGAATTTATGTTAGAAAATAAGTATGATTACAAAACCGCTGAGGGTAAATGGCAAAAGTTTTGGCAAGATGAGGGTGTTTACAAATTTGATAAAAATGATACAAAAAGACCGATTTATTCAATCGACACCCCACCGCCAACAGTAAATGGTAAAATTCACATTGGTCACATTTTCAGTTATTCTCAAGCAGAGTTTGTTGCAAGATACAAAAGAATGAGAGGCTATAATGTTTTTTATCCTTTTGGCTTTGATGATAATGGGCTTCCAACCGAACTTTTGGTTGAAAAAGAGAGAGGAATTAAGGCATATAACATGCCAAGAGAAGAGTTTACAAAAATCTGTATGGATGTTGTAAACAAATATGTTGATGAGTTCAAAAACTTGTTTATAAAAGTAGGAAACTCTGCCGACTGGTCACTTAGATATCACACTGTTAGCCCAGAAAGCCAACGCACAAGCCAAATGTCATTTTTGGACCTTTACAAAAAGAACAAGGTTTATTATGCCAATGCTCCTGCACTTTGGTGCACAAAATGCCGTACAGCAATTGCTCAAAGCGAATTAGAAACCAAAGAAATTGAAACAACCTTCAATCACTTAAAATTCTTTGTTGAGGGCACAAACCAATACTTAGAAATTGCAACAACCCGCCCAGAATTTTTGTGTGCATGTGATTGCGTGTTTGTTAACCCAAATGACGAGCGATATAAAGACCTTGTAGGCAAAAATGTTAGAGTGCCTCTTTACAACTTTTATGTACCAATTATGACTGACGACAAAGCGGACATGGAAAAAGGTACAGGTGCGGTTATGTGTTGCACATTTGGTGACCAAACCGACACTCAATGGTTTAAAAAGTATAACCTAGAATACAAAGTTGCCATAGATGACGCAGGCAGAATGACCGAGCGTGCAGGCAAGTATGCGGGTTTAAAATGCAAAGAAGCCCGTCAGGCAATAATAGACGATTTAAAAGAAGCTGACCTTTTAATAAGCCAAGAACCACTTGTTCACCAAGTTTCTGTTCACGAGCGTTGTGGCACCGAAATGGAAATTAATCTTAAAAAACAATGGTTTATTAAAACTCTTGAAAACAAAGAAGAATGGCGTAAAAAAGGCGATGAAATCACTTGGTATCCAGCCTTTATGCAAGCAAGATACAACGATTGGGTTGAAAACTTAATGATGGATTGGTGTATAAGCCGTCAAAAATATTTTGGCGTGCCATTCCCAGTTTGGTATTGCTCTAAATGTGGCGAAATTGTTGTTGCCGATGAAAAAGATTTGCCAGTTAACCCAATGTCAAGCAGTCCAAAATGTGCATGCCCAAAATGTGGCAGTAATGAGTTTACTCCAGAAACCGATATTTTAGACACATGGGCAACATCATCAGTAACTCCACAAATTAACTGCAAATGGAATGTTGATGACGAAATGTATAAACGCCTAATGCCAATGAGTTTGCGTCCAAACGCACATGACATTATTAGAACATGGGACTTTTACACTATTGTAAAATCATTCTATCATAGCGGAATTAAACCATGGCAAAACATAATGATTTCAGGCTTTATTATGGCTGGTCAAGGCGAAAAAATTTCTAAATCTAAAAACAATGCAAAGTCTGACCCATTGCAATTAATCGATATGTATAGTGCCGATGTAACCCGTTATTGGACGGCATCTGGCAGTCTTGGCAGAGATATTATTTTTGGCGATGAACAGTTTAAAAATGGTCAAAAACTTTTAAATAAATTGTATAATGCAAGCAAGTTTGTTTGGCAGTTTGTGGATGGTTATACACCAAAACAGGTTGAGCTTTTGCCAATGGATAAATGGCTACTTGCAAAATTTAATGCAATGCAAGATAATTTTGTTAGATATTTTGAAAAATATGAAGTTGGTCTTGCAATGAGCGAACTTGAAACATTCTTCTGGAATTTCTGCGATAACTATGTAGAACTTGTTAAAAACAGACTTTATAAACCAGAAATTTATGGCGAACAAGCCAAAGAAAGTGCTCAATATGTTTGCTATAAAGCACTTTTGGGTATGCTTAAAATGTTTGCAATTTACATGCCACACGTAACAGAGGAAATTTATCAAAACACATTTAAAAACACAGTAAACGCAGTTTCTATTCACAAGTTACAAATTGAAAAAATTGATGACATTAACGACTTAGAAATTTTGCCAATGGGCGATGAAGTTATTGCTCTTGTTTCAAAAATTCGTCAAAGCAAATCAGAAGCCAAAGTGTCTTTAAAAACTGAAATAGAAAGCGTTGATGCAGGTGTAAAATATGTTGATTTTGTTACATCATGTGCAAGCGACATAAAAGCGGTTATGAGCATCAAACAACTAAACATTGCCTCTGGCAACGAAATTAAAATTGGTAAATTTATTTTAGAACAATAAAATTTTAAATTACTATTGACAAAATAGCAAAATGTACTAAAATAATATTCGATAAAAATATGGAGGAAAAAATGGCTAACACAACTAAAAAATCAACATCAACGACCAAATCAACCAAGTCAACTTCAACAACAAAGTCAAAAGGTTCTTTTTGGGGTTTGAACAAACTTAGTTTTTACATGATTGCAGTTGTTGCAATAGCATATCTTGTTTCTATGATTTTGTCTCTTTGCGGAACAAACCTAAAAGTTGTTTCTGCAGTACAAAACCTAGCAACTGCTGTGCTTATTTGCATTGTTTCTTATCTTGCTTGGAAGTATGTAAGAAGCAAACAAACTGTTTGGAAAGTGTTGTACTTTGTTTTGCTTTTGGTTATAATAATTGCAATTATAATTCCATTAGTTAAATAACTTATTAAGGAATAGCAGGCATGTAAAAAATTTGTGAAAAATGTAATTTTGTGCTTGCTATTTTTGTTTGGCTATGATATAATCACATCAGACTTCGGGTGGTCCGCTATCTTTTTTGTGGCCTCACGGAATTGTAACAAGCGAGAAAGGCTTGTTGTCTGTGATAAAAAGCCAATCAACTTGGGGTATGAACACTTGGTAAAATTTTAATAGGAGGAAAGTCAGATGAACGTTATTGACCAAATTGAAAAAGAAAATTTAAGAGCAGACGAACTTTCATTTAATATTGGTGATACTGTTAAAGTATTTGTTAAAATTAAAGAAGGTGACAAATCTCGTTTACAAGCATACGAAGGTGTTGTTATTGCTCGCAAAAATGGTAGCGTACGTGAAACATTTACAGTTAGAAGAATCTCTAATGGCGTTGGCGTAGAAAGAACATTCCCTGTTCACTCACCACTTATTGACCATGTAGAAGTTACTCGTGCTGGTAAACCAAGACGTGCAAAACTTTACTATGTTCGTGAACTTACTGGTAAAGCAGCTAAAGTTAAAGCAAAAAAAGACTAATTTAACAATTCAAAAACCGCCAAGGAAATCTCCTTGGCGGTTTTTATCATCTTCTGTTTTAATTCATATGTACAATTTTGAATATATTTTGCACTTATTGTTAAAAATATATAAAACATCAGTGGTTGAAATTTAACTTTAAGATATACTTTCTGGCTATTTTTAACCACGGTTAAAATGGAGAGATGTTATGAGTAAACTAAAGTATGATATATATTTAAATAGTGCCTCAAAAACAATGACCGAAAGGGGCTTTGAGGTGATTTTAGCAATTGTGCTAATGGTTGGAAGTTTAGCACTTTTGTTCTTTTTCCCCGTGGCAGGAATAGCCTTAATGGCTTTTAGTTATGGCTTTTTGTGCGTTGGCACAAAGGCGTTTTTGCTATCGGTTGCAAGAAAGGAATTTTTGCCAATTGAAACTGTTTTTTCTAAGTTTAAAATTTGTGTTAAGGCATTTTGCCTTAAAGTTGCAACCATGCTTTTATCTGTGCTTTGGGCGGTTGTGTTTATTATTCCAGGAATAATAACTGCTTTAAACTATTCAATGTCCTCTTTTGTTATGGCAGATGAAGATTTGCCTGCGCTAGAGTGTATGGCAAAATCAAAAAAACTTTGCTATGGTCATAGAGGAGAAATATTTGTTATTTATCTAGCGTACGCCTTTGTGATAACAATCATCATGTGCATTTGTGCAGGCGTTGGCAGTGCAATGCGTTATTACTTTAACTTAAACTATTGGATTCCAATTGTAAGCATGTGCGTGTTGGGGCTTTTCCTTATTTTTGTGTTTGTTGTTCCATATTTTGAGTTGATGTTCGCACATATTTATCTAGTTTTAAAAAAGGAAACAGAAACTGACACTCAAAGTTTGCAAACAGAAACAACCGCAAAAAGAAAATATGTAAAAAAGTCGACATCAAAAGCATAAAACAATTGCACGATTGCAAAAAATTTATTATACTCTTTAATAAAAGAGGTAAAATATGAATTACGAAACAATGTCGGCAAAAGATTTTAGAGACGAGTGCGTTAGTCGCCGTGAACAAATTTATTCAAAAACTGCATATGTAGGCTCAATAACTGCAGAAAAAATCATGCGAGAGGAGTATGATAATTTGTGTGCAGATGGCGCAAGTGGTGACCCTGTGGCACAGGACCTTTTGGCAGAGTGGTACAGAAATGGCAACCAAGTTGTTCCTGAAAACATTGATGTTAGCATGAAATGGTTAATTTTGGCAGGTGCAAATGGAAATAAGTTCTCGCTAGATAGATTAAAACTTCACTTCGGCTTTGCTTTTGACTCCATTATTGCATTAAAGGATTTTCCAATCATTGCTCAAAAATTCAATATAACCGCCGATAACTATCAATATGTTTTAGGCAAATTGCTATGCGATGCAATTGTTGACGATATGAAAATTGACGCTTTGGAACTCGCTAAACAAAAGCCCGTTTCGCTCCCATTTAGTGCAGTTGTTTTAAGAACATTCGATAGGTCAATCAATCGCGCCATAGACGTTGTAACCGCTTACCTTAGAAGATAATTTGCTGTATTCTTTGTGTTAATTTATTTAATTTAATAAGCAAGTTAAATATAAAATTTAAAAAGGTAAATTGTAAAGTCTTTTTAAGTAATTTCCGTAGTTTTATAACTTGATTTCTTTTGTTTTATACCTTTAATTTTTGCGTCAGCAAAAATATCATTTGCTTTAGCAAATATCATTACAAAGTAATATCACTAAAACCTTTAGGTTTTAATCTCATTGTAAACAAAAAGGAAGGCTCTTTTAAGCCTTCTTTTTGTTTACTTGGTGCGGACAAGAAGAATCGAACTCCCACTCTTTCGAACTAGATCCTAAGTCTAGCGCGTCTACCAGTTCCGCCATGTCCGCATATTTATTTTACTATTGCATTATATAGGAATATTTTAAAAAAGTCAATAAAAAAATAACAAATAATTTTAGTATTTTGTATGAGGTTCACAATGCTTAAAAAGTGTCAATAATTCGCTTATTTGGGCTTTATTTACCTAAAATCAATCTTGACAATAAAGGGCAATTGTGATAGCATATTTTTGATTAAATGGAGGGGAATATGCAACCATATTATTTGCAAAGAGGAATGTTAAAAAGTTATTTTGCTGGAACTATTAATAAATACATGAGTGATTTTGTCGTTTTGGACGAAATGGTAAGTGATGAGTTTAACAATTGTGCATGCTTAAAGTCAATTTTTAGAACAGGCAAGCAGGCAGAAAAGTATGATATTATCAAAACTCACATAGAAAACATGAGCGGTAAATATTTTTATGTTTATTCAACAAAAAAACAATATAAAGATGTTGTTAAATTCATTTTAAATGAGATAAGAAGTGAACGTAGGTCAACAGTTGAGTATAACAATATTAGAGAGTCCTTTTTAGAACCAAAAGAAATAAAAGACGATAAATTTTTTAAATCATACGCAAAAACCTTGCGTTTAAAATCATATTTTACCAATTTTTGGTGGGATATTAAAAATGACTTCGGAATAATTTTGGGTGATGAAAAAGACATCAAAAACTTTCAAGAAGCAATAGCCAATACATATGCTTATTACAACAAACATTACGCAAACACTGTTTCTGATGACATAATTAAGGAGAGATAACATGAATAGTTTAATGACAGTACAAGAATTGGCAACATTTTTGCATGAAAATCAAATCCCATGGACGGGTAGGGTAAAACGTCAAAATTTAGATAAATCTTTTAGATGGGCAGTTGATGAGGACATAAAACCAAGCGAACTTGTTTTAGAATTAAAAAACAATAAACAAGTTGTTGCAAGCATAAATGTATCACGTCTTATTATTCAATATGAAGAACCAGTGCAAATTTTAAAGGGCAAATCAACCATAACTAAATACAAAGATTATAGCGACAAATGGTTTTCTTATCAAAAACAAATTTGCGTAAATGATGCTAAAAAAAGAAAAAACTTTAAGCAAAATTTGCAAAATGAGTTCTTGGCAAAGCGTTCTAGAATTTTAACAGAGTATCAAAACGACTTGGCTTTGGCTAAGGAAAATCGCGACCAAAAAATTTCAAAGTTGAACGAACAGTACGAAAAATTGGGTGTAAACACTTCAGTTGACGCAAACAATAAAGAAATTGCTCCAAACCAAATCTATGCTAAAATTTATATGAATAATGGCAACCTTGTTTTAGAAAATTGCGGAAAGCGTGTTAGAGGTTCAAATGTTCCTGCCTCAGTTGGAAGAGGTAACAAAGGTCCTGTTGTTATTGGCAAAAACCACATTGCAATAAGCAAGGAAGCACGCTCGGCTTTAAAATATGTTATTGAAAATGGCACCCACATTGATGAAGAAATAGGCGATATTGCAATATATCTCAACTCCGATAAACAAGTTGTGCTTTGTTGGAAAGGTCAAAACAGACGCGAAATAAACCCATATAACTTGCAAAGCATAGAAATAGGTTATGGCGATATAAAACCAAATGTAAGTTTGTTAAATGAGTTAATTGTTGAACCAAATACACAATTGCAAGACTCTCAATTTAGCAAAGATGAATTAAGTAAATAAACGAATAAAAATTTGTAAATGGTATAAAATACTTATATGAAAATAAGCATAAAGCGTTACGCAAAATATATAGTTGTTTTGTTGGTGACTTTGTTGCTTATTTTTTTTATGATTGCAAATTTTGCACTTTATCCTGTTAAATATAAAAACGAGGTTGACAAATATTCTAGTGAGTACAATGTAAAAAGGGCGTTGGTTTTTGGTGTTATAAAAACGGAAAGTTCGTTTAAAACAGACGCAATAAGCTTTAAAGGTGCAATAGGACTTATGCAAATAATGCCAACAACTGCCAAATGGCTTGCCGAAAAATTAAACCTAGAACACTCCGACCAAAAACTCTTAGAGCCTGACTATAACATTAATTTGGGTACATATTATTTAAGCTACCTTCAAAACAAGTTTAACTCTCTCGATAATGCCATTTTAGCATATAACGCAGGCGAGGGAACAGTGTCCGCTTGGCTTGCAAACAAAAAATATTC
>CAVISZ010000020.1:0-3030 GCA_963645585.1 uncultured Eubacteriales bacterium | reverse complement strand
AATCGGTCTTGCACGCCTTATCAGGGTGGTGCTCTAACCAGCTGAGCTACAATCCATCATATATATGTTATGAAGAGGCGAACCTCATCATTTAACTTTGTTATTATACACAATGGTTTTGCGGTTGTCAATAAAAAATTAAAAATAATTTGCGGTTTATGATTTTTGTTGGTTTTTGTTTATAATATTGTCGCAATTTAAAGCAAAAATTGTTGATAGTATGCTTAGTTTAAAAAAATGTTTGAAAAAAATGATTGTATGTGTTAGAATACTTTTGATTATGAGGGGAATATGGATTTTGTAACAATAGCAAATCAACTTTCTAAAGTTGCTAAATTAAAAAAAGTTGATAACAATGAGTATGAAATAGTAACAGAGGCAAAAATTGATGTTAAAACACCAATAAAAATGTATCTTTGCAACACAACCCATGGCGTTGTAATTTGTGATAAAAAACACACATTAAAGTTTATGAACAACATCTACGAGTTAAAATCTCCAGATGTAAAAGGCTGTATTGCCGCAGTTGTTAAAATTTATGGTTTTTCAATTGTTTCGGGAGAGTTGGTCGCTAACATTATGAGTGAAAAATTAACTCTTCAAACTTTCTATAACTTTATTATTTGCGTTGGTCAACTTGCAAACATGTACGCATTTTTTGACAAGCCTTAATTTTAAGAAAAAAAGTAAAAACAAGTGCTAAAAACAAAAAAATGAGGCAATTTTGTTATGCTTTTGATTTTTTGTTTGTGGCGTTAAAACATGTCGGAAGTAAATTTTGAAACAAGTTTAAAATTTTTACTAGCACATGCTAAAAAATTCTAATCTTGCACTTTCTGTTTAAATATTTTTCAGTTTTGCTTGAAAAACCTATATTGCATTCAGGCAAAGCCTTTCAATAATACTACAAATTCAGTACGCATTGGAGACATCTAATGCGTTTTTGTTTTAGATGTTATGCAAGAATTGATAATCAATTGACAACTAAAACTCAAAAAGATTAAAATAGTACCAAATTTAGGAGACAACATGAAAAAGTTTTATATCACCACACCAATTTATTATCCAAGCAACAAATTAACGCTTGGCAATTGCTATACAACGGTTATCTGTGACGCCATTGCAAGATTTCATCGCAATTTGGGCGAAGATGTGTATTTTACAACGGGAACAGACGAACATGGTCAAAAAATTGCAAAAGTCGCTCACGAAAAAGGCGTAAGCGAACTTGAATATTTAAATGAAATTATTGCCGACACAAAAAAATTGTGGGCAGAGCTTAATATTTCTTATGATAAATTTATCAGAACAACAGACGATTATCACGTAAAAACCGCGTCAAAAATTTTTGATACGCTTTATGAAAAAGGCGAAATTTACAAGTCTGTTTACAAGGGCAAATACTGCGTTCCTTGCGAGTCTTTTTGGAGTGACGACCAACTTGTGGACGGCAAATGCCCAGACTGTGGCAGAGATGTTATTGAGGCAAACGAGGAGTCTTATTTCTTTAAACTTAGCAAATATGAAGACGCTTTGAGAAAACTATATGCAGATAATCCAAACTTTTTGCAACCTGTTAGCAGAGCCAATGAAATGATAAACAACTTTTTCAATCATGGACTTAAAGACTTGTGCGTGTCTAGAAAAACAGTAAAATGGGGCATTCCTGTTTCGTTTGATAAAGAGCAAACAATTTATGTTTGGATTGACGCTTTGTCTAACTATTTGTCTGTGCTTGGCTACTTGTCAGAGGACGACTCTCTATACAAAAAGTTCTGGCCTGCAGATGTTCACATTGTTGGCAAAGAGATTGTTCGTTTTCACGCAATTATTTGGCCTGCAATTTTAATGGCTCTTGGATTGCCACTTCCAAAACAGGTGTTTGCACATGGCTGGCTCACCTTTGGAAACGGAAAACTTAGCAAGAGTAAAGCGGTTGAAAAGAAGGAAGTTATTGACCCAAGAATTTTGGACGCCCGCTACACATCGGACTCTGTTAGAAACTTCTTGCTTGGCGAAATTTCTTTTGGTCAAGACGGACCTTACAGTCAAGAGGGCTTTTTAAATTCTTATAACGGAATTTTGGCAAACAAAGTGGGCAATATTGCATCTAGACTTACAGGCATGGCAATAAAATACAATCAGGGCAAGTTAGAAAATGGCAATGTTTCTTCAGATGCAGACACCGCCTTTGCCGAGAATGTTAAAGCTCTTAAAAAAGAGTGCATAGATAATATGCTTGCTCTAAAAACAACTTTGTCGTATAAGTCGGCACTAAAAATTATTGATGAGTGCAACTTGTATGTAGACAGTAATAAACCTTGGGAACTTGCGAAAGACGAACAAAACAAAGCAAGAGTTAACACAATTTTGTATAACGCTGTTCAAGCAATGCTAGAGGCGTATACTTTGCTTAATGCCTTTTTGCCAACAAGCACACTAAAAGTTTTGAATACTTTTGGAATAGAAGAAGCAAAAATTGATGAAAACGCACTTTTCAATTTTGACATAAATGGCAGAACACTAGAAAAAGGCGAGCCACTTTTTGCAAGACTAGATATTGCAAAAGAAATGCAAGAGTTGAATGACATCGCAAATCAATAGCAATAACGCCCCGCAATGCTCACTTTACATTAATTATGAAAAATAATTAGCATGATGAGTGAAGAGTGAAGAACAAATATCTGATTTTAAACATCTTATAAACACTTTGAGATTAACTCAAGGTGTTTTTTATATGCAACATAGTTAAAAAGCAAAATAGTGGAAATTTGCACAAAACCTTTGCTCCCCTGTCAGGGTGCTTTTAACGCAAAAGCCTGTCAAAACGTTTCCCTCACTGCCAAGGGCTTTTAACGCAAAAAATTGTTTAAACGTTTCCCTCACTGCCAAGGGCTTTTAACGAAAAAGAATGTCAACACGTTTCCTCCACTGCTTTCGCGGTGGTGTTTTGCATTTTTTGACAAAATGCAAAACGGAGGGGTTAAAAGAATTAGTGGTTGTTGCAAAAAGTAAGTTTTAGCACACATC
>CAVISZ010000019.1:0-7728 GCA_963645585.1 uncultured Eubacteriales bacterium | reverse complement strand
ATATAAATCTAATTCAATACCGCTTAAAGAAATTGTTGTATATCTTGCACTTTTTTCACTTGTTGTATACACTTTTTCGTTATTTAAAAGCATTGCAAACATTTTGGGAACATCTTCCAAATAAAGTGTTACATATTCATGGTCAAAAATGCTATGATGACCATTTTGCTTTGCGGTTTCTGCTCTTTTTAAAGTTTTTTCAATTGGTTGTTGAACAACCTCATCTAAAGTTTTTGGCATATAACAAATGCCTGCAAGTTCGCCACTTAATCTGTTAAACTCTTTTTGAGTGTTTAATCTATATGGCGATGTTGTTGCTACAAGTTCTAATCTCATATTTTTTCTCCTCGCATGTATAATACAACACTCGTGGAATAAATAAAAGAACAACATTTTTATGACTGCCATAAAAATTGGTTATAGTCAATCAACTAAACCTAGTAAGTAATCAGCAGACTCATTAAGTGCAATACATATTGATTTTAATACTTCAAATGAAGGTAGCCTAGCACCTGTACAATAGGTATTTACTGCACTTTGTGACATATTTAACATTTTTGCAAATTCTTTTTGAGTTATCTTTTTTTCATTTAAAATTTCTTGTAATTTACTACCAAAATCGTTCATATGGTTTGAGATTATCACTTTTAGTAAATTTTTGCTTGACAAATTACTTTAAGTAATTTAAAATATTACTCTAAGTAATTTAAGGAGTAATAATATATGCAAAAAGAAAAATTTAATGGTAATTTAATAACAAATTATTTAACAACACACAATTTAAGCGTGAATAAATTTTGCAAGCAGTGCAAGGTTACAAAAAAATCACTATTCAAAGTTTTGAATAATGATTTTAGCGTCAACATTGTTGTTGTATTTAAAATTGCACGATTTTTAAACATTAATACTTGCGAAATGTTTATTTAAACGCTTTCGGATGAGTTTAAAGACTCTTGCTCTTCGCATGTTGTTATTTTGTTAATTGAAACCTCATATGCGATTTTTGTTAGGACTTCGCCACTATCTAAGTGTTTTTGATATTCCCTTGATTGAATTCGACCAACAATATTTACTTTGGTGCCAACCCCAAGTTCGCTTACATATTTTGCGTTTCTGCCCCATGCTATACATGGCAGATAGTCGCTTTTGTTATAGGCTCTGTTTACTGCAATTAGGCAATCACAAATTTCCCTATTGAAGGGCGTTGTTCTATAAGTAGGCTCTTTGCAAATAAAGCCTGTTATTTCTATAACATTTGGATTCATATCTTCTTCAAAATCGCAAACCTCTCTAACAAATACTGTTAGCATTAATTTGCTTTTTTCTTCTTCAATTTTGTTATAGCTTCTAAACTGACCTTTTATGCAAACATACTTGCCTATTTCAAATTTTCCGCCTGACAAAAGTTTTTCGGAAACTGTTACTGGCACTCGGTCTAAGTGATTAGAAAGTCTTGGAACCAACAATGTGACCTCATAAAATGCCTCACCAAAGGTCTCGTGGCTATATTTTGGCTCGCTCTCTACTGTTCCACTTAAAAACACTCTATTGTTGTTCATTTGTTCAATTTTCATTAATTTTCTCCTTTAAAGTTGATTTTTGAAGTCCTGCTCTGTCTATTGTGTAATTATCTTTATATATCAAATCGCCGACTGCACCAACCTTATAACCTTTTTTGGCAAGTCTATCTAGCACCATTGGAAGTGCCTCCACAATGTGGTCACTATTGTTATGGCAAAGAATTATTGAACCACATTTCACGCCGTTTAAAATTCGGGTTGTTATTGCTTCTGCACTTAAGCCTTTCCAATCTAAGCTGTCAACATCCCACTGAATTGTTTTTAAGCCTTTGCTTTCGGCAGTATCTAAAAGCGTGTTATTATACGAACCAAAAGGTGCACGGAATAGTTCTATGTTTTTACCTGTTATATTGGTTATTAACTGCATGCTTTTATCTAGTTCTTGACTTATTGCGTCTTGGCTTAGTTTTGCCATGTCGGGATGGGTGTTGGAGTGTGTTCCGATTTCAAAGCCGTTATCATCAATATATTTAACCATGTCGCCGTATTTATCAACCCAAAAACCAACCAAAAAGAATGTAGCTCTTGCGTTGTACTCTTTGCATATATCGACTATTTGTTTTGTTTTATCGGCACCCCAAGCAGCATCAAAAGAAATTGCAACTTGTTTTTCTTGAGTTTCTACTGCGTAAATTGGGACTTTACGTGTTGAATATCCAAAAAATACTTCTGCAGAAACTGCACCGTTGATTGAGATTGCTAAAAGAATTGTAACCAACATAACCATAAGCACGTACTTAATGGACTTAGATTTAATTACACAAAACATTTAAACCTCGCTTTTAATATTAGTATTAAACTATGAAATAGTTAATGCGAATAATTGACAAAATCATGTGTAAAAATTGGTATTTTGTCGAATTCGTTATTTTAACATATGAGAGGTTTAATTGGTTTAGACCAAAATTTATAAAAAAAAGACAAAACTGATTATTTCAATTTTGCCTTTATTTACTTATTATTTTTAATTAACCCTTTTTAGGAGGAGCCTTTTTTTCTGTGGCAGGTTTTGCAGGTGCTTTTGGTGCACTTGGAGTTTTTGCAGGAGCAGTTTTTGGTGCCGTAGGCTCTTTTTTAGCAGGAGCAGGCTTTGGAGCACTTGGTGCTTTTGGTGCTGCAGGGGTCTTTGGCGTTGCAGGTGCCTTTGGAGCGCTTGGTGCTTTTTTAGTTTCTGCTTTTTCTGGTGCAGTTGGAGCCTTTTTAGCCGTAGGTGCTTTTGGCGTTGCGGGAGCCTTTTTAGCAGGCTCTGCTTTTTCTAAGGTGTTTGCAACAACAGGTTTTATAGGTTCTTTTGCAGGTAAAGTTACTGGTTCTGCTTTTTCTGGTGCCTTTTCTAGTACTTTTTCTGGTGCTTTTTTAGCAGGAACAGGTTTTGCAGGTGCTTTTTTAGCAGTTTTTTCTTCAGGTTCTGCCTTTTTTGTCTGCTCTTCAACTTTTGACTCTTCGGCTTTTACGTCTTTTTGCTCGGCAGGTTTTTCTGGTGTTTCGCTTACATTTTCTTGTTTTACTTCACCCGAAGCACCACCGCTCATCATGCTTATATTTTGAGCCAAAATCATTTGGTCTGATTCTTTTTCTTTTTTCAAAAGTTTGCTTTCTTGAGCAATGCTTGTAACAACCAAAGCAATCATTATTGTTGATGGAACAATTACCAAAACTAAAATACCAATTTGTGAGCAACAGAATTTAACCAAGGCAGACAAGAAACCACTTGCTCTGCTTTTTAACTTTCCTACAACAAATTCATCGGTTACATATTGGAATTCAGATTGGTCCATTTGTGCAGAATGCCCATCGCTTGCAACGTCATCGTCTTTTAATTTAACTATGTATCCACCACCTGGTTGGACATTGCCGTTTTCGTCATAATCACTTTCTTCACCAAGGGCTGGAATTAATGCACCATTTTGAGCAGTCATAGGACCACATGCGTCTCCACGACAAACAAAGTGACGTTTAACCTCTTCTGACACAACTCCGTTTTTAATTTCTTTTGCTTCTACAATTCTGACTATTCTGTGGAAAATTATAAGAGAGTCACCATTAACAGTGCCATCGGTTGTAAACTTGCTTTGTTTTGGTGCATAAAAGGCTATGCAATCACCAACTTTAAGGTCATCTACATTAACTGTTTTGTCTATGATTAACACATCACCTACTTTATAACTTTCTGGTGTGCCAACGTCCATACTGCTGGTTAAAACTTCCACAATGGAATTGCCCATTATTGATGGAACCTGATTGTTTGCTTTTGCTGTTGTCATTAAAATAGCACAACCAAACGCAACAATCACGACTGGAACAATAAAAATATCTATTAATATAGAACAGATTTTACTAAAAACATTTCTTTCCTTTGTTTCGCGGTTTTTAGCCATAAAAGCCTCCTAAACTTAAAAATAGTATATCATCTCTTACAAAACATGTCTATTTTTTTATGTCTATTTTTGTAATTTTTTTTGCAAAATTTTTTACAGGTTGGTTAAAATCTATTGGTTTTACTTATAAAATTGATTTTTAATCTGGTCAACTGTCTCATAAATTGCAACCGCTATTAAAAGTGCTCCAAAGCATACTTTTAAGTATCTTGTGTTAATAAGATTGGCTAAAAATGCTCCCAAACACGAAAATGCGACCGCAATTAGTCCAAACTTTATTGCAACTTTTAGATTTACCAATTTGTTTTTTATATGTATAAATAGTACAATACTCGCCATTATTGAAAACGAAATTAGGTTTATTCCCTGTGCAATTTTTTGATTAAAGCCCATGAATATGGTCAATAATGGAATTAAGAGCGTGCCACCACCCATGCCCATTCCGCCCAAAATGCCTGCAACCAGCCCGCAGAGCGACAACAATATATAATACATGCTAAATCACCATCCTTACTCCTGCAGTAAAAAGTATTGCAATAAATATCCATCTTATTATGTTCGAATTGCCCTTTTTTAATGCAAAAGCTCCAAAAAGTCCACCACTTACGCTTCCGAGTGTGATTGCCAGTAGCGACCATATATTTATATTGTTGTTTGTTAAATAAAAAATTGAACTTACCACGCTTAGTGGCAACATTATTGCAACGGCGGTGGCGTGTGCGTTTTTTGTTGGTAACTTGTACACTTTTTCAAGTGTGGGAACGCACAGAAGTCCGCCACCGCCTCCAAAAAATCCATTTACAAACCCTACTAGCATTGCAAATGTGCCTTTTATTAAAAAATTCTTTATGTTTTTTTGCTTTTTCATATAATTATTGTTTGCTATGTTTTAAAAATTATTTGATTTTACACTAAAAATAGTATATACTTAAAAAGTTAAATTTTACGCGAGGGAGAACTATGACAAAAAATAAGTTAAAAATTAAAAAATTACCATTTGTAATACTTACCGCAGTTTTAATGTGCTTTATGTTTATGTTTGGAGTGCTTTTTGCTGCAACCCCTGTTTTTGCTATTAGCGAAACACCAAGTTCTATTAACAGCAGTTACAACTTGAACTTTTCTGCCAATGCAAATTCAAGCGGTGTTTACTCTAATCCTACTGGTTGGACAAGAGGTCCTAACACTGCAAATAACACTTCAGGTGTTATCAATTTAAGCAAACCAGAATCTGCAGACACATACTTTTTAACAAAAGATGAAATGCCTTCTAAAATTTTAGGTTCAGATGACTATGCGTTAATGCTTAATCCAAAAACAAAAAATTCTAGTTTGAGTGATTGGCAATATTATACCAATGCTAGCAACATTGCTTTAAGTGCCTACTCTAACTACAAAATTAAAGTTTTTGTTAAAGTTAACAGCAGTGCAACCGCATCTGTTTACTTAACAGGTTTAGACAATGACCTTGTTAGTGGATTAGAGGACAACTTAAAGTTTGAAAGAATTAAATATGAAGATGCTAGCGAGTGGACACCTTATACATTCTATATTTCAACAGGAATGGATGCTCAAAATGTTAAATTAGAGTTATGGCTTGGTGCAAAACCTCAAGACACTTCAAGTGGAGCCGTTTTCTTTGACAATATTGAGGTTACACAAATTTCTGAGAATGAAATTGATGTTCCTGCTACTTCTAAAACAATCAAACAAATTTCTTTAGACAAAAGAACAATTGCTAGCGATATAAATGGCGACTTTGAAATAGATTCACTTGCAGAGTGGACACAAATTAAAGGCATGGCAAATGGTTCACATGCAGAAATAAAAGATGTTACAACAATTGAAGGTATTAAAACCGACCTTTCTAAAAACAACAAAAATGCGTTTGTTTTATATACAGACAAAGATGTAAAAACATATTTTGGTTACAAAAGCAACAGCCTAAGCCTTGCAATGTACGACATTGTTAAAGTTTCGGTTAATGTTAAAGTAAAAGACCTTGAAGGTTCTGCTTATGTTAAAATTGTTGAAGATGAAGTAAAAGATTTTAAAGGTGAAGTTAAAGATTCAATTACTCCAAACTCACAATCTATTGCAATTTCTTCAAATTCTACAAACAAATTCCAAAATGGCTACACTACTTGCACATTCTATTTAAAAGGAAGAAGCCTATACAATACTTCTTATAAAATTGAATTATGGCTTGGTAGTGAAGAAACAAATGCAAGTGGTATGGTTGCATTTGACAACATTAAACTTGAAAATGTTTCTTATAAAGATTATACAAACGCTTCAACAGATACAAATACTGTAAAAATTGCTTTTGATTCTTATTCAACAAAATTCAACATCGCAAACTCTAGTTTTAACGAAGTTGAAAAAGAAAACAAAGAATTAACTTACCCACTTACCCCTGCTAGTTGGACTCACACTGCTAAAAACGATGCTGACATATTCTTTGGTGTTGTGAACACAAACGATTCTATTTATGATGCTCATAAAAATGAGTTTGGCGGATTTGACAACCCTGGCAATCCAGATAGTTTTGGTGATACAAGCATTGATACAAACAACATTTTGCTTATGCACAACTTTAACAAAACTTATCAAAGTGTAAAATCAAGCAACTTTAGTGTAAGTAGCAACTCTTATTACAAACTTACTTTTGATTATAAACTTAAAGAAATTACTTCTGATGTAAACTTATTTAATGTATATATTGTTGACGACAACTCAAGCGTTCTCTACTCTCACGAAAACATTAAAAACACAAACGGACTTTGGAAAACTTACACAATTTATGTAAATACCAAAGCTTATACAAACACTTTAAACCTTGTATTATCACTTGGTACTGAAGATACAGAAGTTTGCGGACTTGTATACATTGACAATGTTGCTCTTGTTAAACAAGACGACATGGCTGCCGATGAATATGACGAACTTGCAAAACACAACAATGTTTTGGACTTTGAACAAGGCAACTTCAACTTAATCAATAAAAATGAAAATGGCATTCACACTTTACTTAGATACACAGAAAGCTTAGAGAATGCAGACAACACAACATCTGGTTTAAAAGCTGGATTTGGTGGCATTATTGATGTAAACGATACAACTTATTCAATTGAAAAATCTCCAAATAGCACAGGTGCTTTAAGTTATGTTATGTTGTTACAAACAATGAACAAAGCCACCTATTCACTAACCGCTAAAGATTCGCTTTCTTTATCTTCGGACACATATCATAAATTTAGCGTTGATATTAAAACTCAAGGTTTTGCAAAAGGTTTAGAAAAAGATAAAAAATATGGTGCAGTTTTTGCACTTGCTGGTCTTGACGAAAAGATTGACGGCGTTGTTGCAGAAGATTGGACAACTTACACAATTTATGTTGCAAGCACTTCTAGCGTAACTGTTAATATTAAATTTGCATTAGAAAGTTTAGATATTGAAACAGCTGGCAACGCATTCTTTGATAACTTTGTTTATGAAACAATTGACAAAGACGCTTACAATCTTGCAAAACTTAATGCCGATGAAAATGACGAAACAAAACTTTTCATTGGAAACACTGATACAAAAGACGATGACTCTGACGATTCAAAAACAAACTTAGAATATATTTGGTATGTTATACCTACCCTAATTTTGGCTCTTGCATTAATCTTGGCTCTTGTTGCTTACCTTATGAAAAAGGTTAACATCAAGAAATGGGAAAAACGTAAAATTAACGAATATGACCGCGACAGAACAGTTCATAGAGA
>CAVISZ010000018.1:2635-8225 GCA_963645585.1 uncultured Eubacteriales bacterium | reverse complement strand
AATAAAAAAATATGTTTAAACCTATTATTAGATTAAACATATTTTTTATTTAATAAATTATTATTAATTTACAACAAAAAATGTAAATTGATTTTTAATATTAAATGCAATTCTACAAATCAAACAAAGCGTCAAAAGCGGCTTTGGCAGCACTTACATTTCTTCTTTCAGTAACTTGTGAAGTAATTTCTGGGTTAGACTGCTCTTGCTTTTCTTGTTTTTGTTCTTTTTTTGCTTTTGGAGTAGGTTTAACACCGCCCATTGCTTCCAATTTTTTTTGTTCTTTTTCTAAATTTACATAGTAATTATCAATTGCAAGTTTTAGAGCTTTTATTGAATAGTCAATTGAGTATTCTTTATCAGTTGGGAAAATGCCTGTTACATCATAAATTCTGTTTTTATCAATAGTTAATGCTTCATCAATTGTGCAATCAAGCAAGCAACTGCACATTGCGCTTGCACCAACAATTGTGCCAACACAGCCAATTGCCTTAAAGCGAGCTTCGGTTATGATTTTGTTTTCGTCAATTTTTAAATAGAGTTTAACAGAATCTCCGCAAGACTCATCAACGAATTTGCCAACGCCGTTAGCACCTTGCAAACCGCCTGCATTTACAGGGTTTTTAAACAATTCTAATATTCTTTCACTATACATTATTTTGCCCTCCCTGTTTTGGTTATAGGACTAATTGAGCGAAGTTTTGCAACAATTTCAACTAATTTTTCGATTGTGTAGTCTACATCTTCTTTAGAGATATTTTTGCCAAAAGAGAAACGGATTGAGCCTTTTAAATATTCTTCTGGAACATTCATTGCTTTTAAAACATGAGATTTTTCTGCAACGCCAGATGTGCAAGCAGAGCCAATTGAAACGGCAATGCCCTCTAAGTCTAGCATCATTAAAAGTGCTTCACTATCCACCATTTCAAAGCCCATGTTTAAAATGCCTTGAACTTTTTGATATGGGTGACCATTTACTCTTACATATGGAATTTTTTCGGTGATTTGTTTAACAAAATAGTCTCTAATTGTTTTGATTTTTTGTTGATTAACAATAATATCTCTTGTTGCAATTTCAACTGCTTTGCCAAACCCTGCAACTGCAGGAACATTTGTTGTGCCTGCTCTACGTTTGCGTTCTTGCTCGCCACCGTCTAAAAGGTCTGCACATTTTATGCCGTTTTTAATGTACAAAGCACCGCAACCTTTTGGACCATAAATTTTGTGAGCGGACATGCTCATAAGGTCAATATCCATATCTTCTACGTCTAGTTTTACAGCACCAAGGGCTTGAACTGCATCGGTATGGAAAATGATGCCATGTTCGTGAGCGGTTTTTGCAATTGCTTTTACGTTTTGAATTGTGCCAACCTCGTTATTAACGGTCATAATTGAAATTAAAATTGTGTCTTTGCGGATATAATGCAAAACATCTGCAAGGCTAACAAGACCGTTTTCGTCAACGTTTAAGTAAGTAACTTCAAAGCCCTCAGACTCTAAAACTTTGCAACTTTCTAAAACCGATTCATGTTCGATTTTGCTTATGATTATGTGTTTGCCTCTGTTTGCGTTTGCTCTTGCAACGCCTTTTATTGCCCAGTTATTGGCTTCACTTCCGCCAGCAGTAAAATACACTTCATTTGATTTTGCATTGATTGCTTTTGCAATTTTGTCACGTGCGTGGTCTACAATTGCGCAGGCATCTCTACCAAAAGAATGTAAGCTGTTTGGATTGCCAAAAACGGTGTTATATGCTGGCAACATTTCATTTAAAACTTCATTAGAGCAATATGTTGTTGCTGCGTTATCTAAATACACTCTTTTCATACTAATTTCCTTTTATTTTCTAACATCAGTAATATATCACAAATATGCCAAAATTGCAATAGGTCATTTTGACTTTTAGTGCTTATAGCATGCAAGGTCCGTTTTGGTGCATTTGCCTACGCTTGACACAACATAGTTTTGTTGTTTATAGAACTCCTTTGCACAGTCTATTACTTGAGGTAGGGTTACTGACCTTATGTCATCTACAATTTGTTTATGGCTTTCTATTTTGTTTTCGGTTATAAGGTCGGAGCCGTTTCGCATGGTGATTCCACTATTTGTTTCATTGGAATAAATCATGCCCGCAATGTATTTATTTTTTGACCTTTCAAGTTCTTCTTCGGTTATTTTGCCATTTGCACAATCTTGCAATATTTTTAAAATTAATTTAAGCGACTCGCAAACTTTTGTGTTTGATGTTGCAAACATTATCTCTGCAAAGTTGTTTGTTCCAACCGTGGTTGTATCGGCGTCAATATTATAAACCAAGCCCTTTTCTCCGCGGACAATGTTATAAAATTTGCTACTCATTCCGTAACCCAAAATGGCAAAAAGCAAGTCATAAACATACATCTGCTTGTTTGTCTTTTCGCCAAGGTCGGTTAAAATGTAAACAGTTGACTGTTCGTTCTCTTTGTTATATGCAACAAATTGATTTTTAGGGTTTGCCTCAATATGTGGCGCAAGTGGAAATTTGCTGTTATAGTCGCCGTCAAAAAGAGGCGAAAAGTATTTTTTTAGCAATTTTTCTACTTCTTTTAAAGAAATATCGCCTGAAACGGAAATTACCATTTTTTCTGGCAGATATTCGCGTTTTTTAAACTCTTTTAGCATGCTTGGAGTAAAACTTTTTATGTGTTTTGGGGTGCCAATAACATCATGCTCGAGTTCTGTGCCATAAAAGAGTGACTTATATGCGTTTAAAATACACTTTTTTTGAGTGTCATCATTGCCCATTTTATATTCTTCTAAAATCACCTTTTTTTCGTTGGCAATTTCTTTTTCGTCATATGTATCGTTAAAAAACATTTCGGCAAATAGTTTTAAACTTTGCTCAAAAACGTTTGTTAAACTTTTAAAAAAGTAGCAAGTGTTATACATGCCTGTGTAAGCATTTTTTTGTGTGCCTAGGTCATCAAACATGCACGAGAGTTCTTGATAAGAGTGTTTGGCGGTGCTTTTAAAAAACATATGCTCTAAAAAGTGTGCAATGCCGTACTCTTCTTCTTTTTCGTTTCGCGATGCGGTGTTTACAAATATTCTAAACGAAACAATGTCTAAATCATTCTTTTTGTTTACAACAAGTCTTAGCCCGCTTTTATATTGTTTTATTTTCATACTTTCTCCATTATTTGCATTCATACCATGTTTTACCCTCGCCCACTCCAACTAAAAGAGGAACTCTAAAAGCATAAACATTTTGCATTTCTTGCATTAAGATATTTTTAACCTGCTCTTCTTCTCCCGCACAAACGTCAACAATCAGTTCATCATGAATTTGAAGAATAAGTTTACTTTTAATATTGTCCTTTTTAAAGCGATTATGCACTTTTAGCATAGCAATTTTAATAATATCGCTTGCAGAGCCTTGAAGAGGCATGTTCATTGCGATGCGTTCACCTAAAAGTCGTTGCATGCCATTATTGCTTGCAAGTTCGGCGATGTATCTTCTTCTGCCAAAAAGAGTTTGGGCGTAACCGCATGATTTAGCGGACTCTATTAGCCCGTCTAAATATGCCTTAACTGTTGGGTATTTTTGAAAGTAGATTTCTATATATTGTTTTGCCTCTGACACAGGAACATCTATATTTTTTGCTAGTCCAAAACCAGAAATGCCATAAATTATTCCAAAGTTGACCGCTTTTGCCATTCTTCTTTGAAAGTCTGTAACTTCTTCGGGCATTACTCCAAAAATTTGCGATGCTGTTAAGCGGTGAATGTCGGTGCCTTGGTTATAGTCATTTATAAGTTTTTCATCGTTTGAAAAGTTTGCAAGAAGGCGTAGTTCTATTTGGTTATAGTCTGCCGAGATTATGCTTCCGCCGTCAAAGCGTGAAATAAACATTTTTCTTAGCGTTTTACCTTCTTCATCTCTTACTGGAATATTTTGCAAGTTAGGCTCGCTAGAAGAAAGTCTGCCAGTTGAGGTTAATGTTTGGTTAAAGATTGTGTGAATGATGTTATCATTACTTTTTTCAAGCATTTTTTTGTATGGCTCTATATATGTTGAGTAAAGTTTGCTAACTTTTCTGTGTCTTAAAATTAGTTGCACAACTGGGTGCATATCTACAAGCCCTGCAAGTGCATCTACATTTGTTGAGTGTTTTTTATTAAATTTATCAGGTAGCCCTAGTTCTTCAAACAAAAGCACTGCTATTTGTTTTGGCGATTTTGGATTTATGTTGCCGTTTAAAGAGTATGATTTTATTTGTTGCTCTAAATTTACTATTTCTGTTTTATACATATCATCAAGCGACAAAAGAGTTGGTTTATCAAGTGCAAAACCCAAGTTTTCCATATCATACAAAACATATTGTAATGGAAGTTCGATGTCGTAGTATAATTTGGTCATGTTAAGATTTTCAAGTTCCTGCTTTTGCGTGCAACAGATGTTATAGTACTCGTTTAGACCACCTAAGGAATTTTGGTGGTTACCGCCTGAAATTAAATAAAAACCAAGGTCTATATCAAACACATTGTTTATGTTTGTTGTTCCAAGAGTGTGCATGTTTGCTTTTAGGTCAGAAACAACTTTTACAATGTTACTATCTAAAAGTATTTTATTTATGGTTGACAAAATATCTTGATAGAACAAAAAGTCATCGGCAAAGCCCATTTCTAGTTTTTTTGCGACATAAACATTTTGGTCAAAACTGAATTCAAAATCTTCTTTTGCGGAAAATGAAAGATATGAACTATTAAAATTTTCAAAGAGTTTTTTAAACTCGGCATTTGATGAGATTATTACATTTTGCACTACTGGCAAGGAGTTATCAAACAAGGTTGTGCGTTTTAACAGTGAACTGAAAGCGTACTTTTCAAAAAGTTCTTTTGTTTGAGTTTTAAATGGGAAATCATATGTGCAGTTTTCAATGTTAAAGTCAATTGTGCAATCTGTTTTTATGGTTGCAAGAGTTTTGGATATATAGCAAATTTCTTTGCCGTTCTCTATTTTTTCTTTCTGCTTGCCTTTTAAATTATCTAAATTGGCGTACAAATTTTCTACTGTTTTATATTCGTTTAAAAGGTTTATGGCGGTTTTTTCGCCTATGCCTGCAATGCCTGGAATATTGTCGGAACTATCGCCTGCAAGAGCTTTAAATTCAATAATTTGGCTAGGAGTGAGTGAATAAAGTTCTTGAATATTATTCAAGTTTACCTCTTTTATATCGGTTATGCCTTTTTGAGTTAGCCACACCTTTGTTGTGGAGTTAATAAGTTGCAAAGAGTCGCGGTCACCCGTTATGATGTAATTTTCTATGCCAGAGAGTCTTGTTATGGTGCCAATGATGTCATCAGCCTCTATGCCCTCTTGCTCGATACAACAAATGTTCATAGATTGCAAAATTTCTTTTAAAATTGCAAACTGAGGCAAGAGTTCGGTGGGTGTTTCTTTGCGGGTGCCTTTATATGCGTCATAAATTTGGTTACGGAATGTTTTTCTTGCGTGGTCAAAGGCAACCACCATATAGTCTGGCTTGTTTTCGGTTATAAGTTTTACTAAGCAGTTAATAAAGCCAAAAACGCCGTTTGAATAAACACC
>CAVISZ010000018.1:0-2530 GCA_963645585.1 uncultured Eubacteriales bacterium | reverse complement strand
AATGCGTAAAATGCTCTATTTATTAGGCTATTGCCGTCAATAATGAATATTTTTTTCATGAATTTAAACCTTTTTTATATGTTTTTTAACTATTTTTAGCATACAAAAACAAACAAATAAATTGTATGTTTTTTTAAGTGCAAGTTTAAAGAGATAAACGCCGAGGAAGGAGGCGAATTTTAATGAGCGAGAAATTGCTTTTTAAAGCAATTTCAAAAATTTTGCTTTAAAGCAAAATTTTGCCTTCCGAGGCGTTAGCCAAGCATGCTAACGCATAATTTTATAACACCCTCACCCTTGTTAAAAATTGAACTTATCCAATTTGGGGCAAACATAGCAATTGTGAACACAATTAGTAACAAAAGAATTACTATAAACAATATTTTTGACATAACCTTGCCAAATAAACCGCCAAAAGCGTACATACACAAAAGCACAATTGGACCATAGGAACTTATTACAGAAATTATATCTGTGTAAGCAGACAAATCTACCCAATGGGCACTTTCATTAATTTTTGCAAATGTTAAAAATGCAAGCATTGCAATTGTTAAAATGGTAAGAATAATATTTATAAATTTTTTCATGCTTCTCCCTTAAAAACAAAAAATTACTATATGTATAGTAACATACATACAGCAATTTTGTCAAAAACATATTGATTTTAGTAGTTAAATATGCCTGCAAAAGTGTCAAATCTTCGTCTTGCTAAAATTTGTTTTGCAAAAACGACATCATTTGCACTAAAACTTACTGAAATCCCGCACGAAACATTTATTTTTCTTGGAGTGTTAACAACAGAACATCTTACACCATAGGATTTTAACAGTGATGCAAAATTAAGTGTTTCGGTTCTTGAACGAAAAACAGCCAACATCATATTTTTGTCCTCCTTGGCATATATTTTTAAAAGCGCGCTTTGAAACTTACAATTTCATACCATTATACTCTGAGTTTATAAAAATGGTTAATGCGAACAATTTAACAAAAATGGCAACTTTTTGCATATAATTTTGCTAAGGTGAAATGTGATATATTTTGATAATTCTGCAACAACAAGAAGAAAGCCAAAAGAAGTTACAAAAGCGTTTTTAGAGGGAATAACAACCTTTTCTGCAAACCCAGGAAGAAGCGGTCATTTATATAGCATGCAAGCGGGCGAAAAGGTGTTTGAAGTAAGACAAAAACTATGTGATTTTTTAGGATGTGACTCTCCTGAGCATATTATTTTTACTCAAAATTGCACCGATGCGTTAAATCTTGGCATTTTGGGAACTGCCGTTAAAGGCGGGCATATTATTTGCTCTTGCAACGACCACAACTCGCTTGCAAGACCAATTTTTGAACTAGAAAAGCAAGGAATTGTTGAGGTTACTGTTGTATCGCCAAAGCAAAGAGGTCTTTTGCGTGCAAGTGACATAGAGCCTTACATAAAACCCAACACTTATTTGGTTGCAATAAATCATGTAAGCAATGTAAATGGCGATACGGCAAATATAAAAGAGATTGGCGAACTCTGCTTAAAAAAATGTCTGCTATTTATGGTTGATTGTGCCCAAAGTGCAGGACATGTAAAAATTGACATGGCAAAAGAACATATAGACATGCTTGCACTTGCCCCACACAAAGCCCTTTATGCACCACAAGGAGTGGGTGTTTTTGCTTTTGGTGTTAGAGCAAATGTTAAGCCAATAAGATATGGCGGAACGGGAACAGCATCTATTGAAGTTTATCAGCCAAACGAATATCCCGAATGTTTAGAGAGTGGCACTCTTGCCACACCAAATATTATTGCTCTTGGAGCAGGGCTTGATTTTGTTAAAAACAATTTTGAAAAAATAAACTATAAAATTGACGACCTTGCAACATACATTTTGTTTGAACTATCAAGAATTGATGGCGTTAAAATTTACACCCTTTCTGACAATGTACATTTTGGTGTAATCTCGTTTAACATTAAAGATGTAGACAGTTCGCTTATTGCCGATAAACTCTCCTCAGATTATTCCATTTGTGTTAGAGGCGGACTGCATTGTGCAGGCTTAAAGCACAAAAATCTTGGCACAACCGAGCAAGGCACTGTAAGAGTGTCACTTTCCTACTTTAACACATATACCGAATGCGAAACATTTATAAAAGCCATAAAAAAACTAGCCAAGCAAGAGTTTTAGGCTTTGCTTGACTTGTTTTTTATTATATTTAATTTATTGCCCCAAAGCATTACATCGCTAGAAGCCTAAATTTTTCATTCTTCAATCATAATTCATCATTCTAAATTGTGATTTGGAAAGCTGGGCGGACACTGAATCCAAGATTCACACCCTTGTAGTTAACACTTCCACCTGCCCCAACGCAGAGCTCGGAACTACACGAGTCAAAGTGAGGCGAACGAAGCCACCACGATACCAAATTTGCCGTCTCCTCCATTCCGCTTAGAGCTGAGTAAGCACCTATTGCCAAGACATTTTTGTAGTAGGTGTACTTGGCTCCACCTTCATCATATGAGTTAACTGAAGCTCCACCATTTAAT
>CAVISZ010000017.1:2569-3173 GCA_963645585.1 uncultured Eubacteriales bacterium | reverse complement strand
GAAAAAAGAGGTGCATAAGTATGAAGATATCCACAAAAGGTCAATATGCGGTAAGATTAATGGTTGATTTAGCAAAGAGTGATGGCGTTGTGTCTATCAACACAATTGCAAAAAATCAAGACATTTCGGTTAAATATTTAGAGCAAATTGTTTCGCTTTTGGTTAAAGCAAAACTTATAGAGGGTAGCAGAGGTCATATGGGTGGCTATAAATTGTCTAAAAATGCAAGTGATATTTCTATTAAAGATATTCTTTTAACCACGGGCGACACTTGCAGTTTGGCACCTTGTGTTGGTGGTGCATGCGAGCGAAGTGGCAAGTGTTATGCAATGAGTGTTTGGAACAATTTGGGCGAGCTTATTGATGACTATTTAAGTAAAATTTCGTTGCAAGATTTAGCGTCTGGCAAATTAAAAAAATAAAGATTTAAACCTTTTAAACTCTCACTTTGTGGGAGTTTTTTTCATATAAACAAAAAGAGGTTTTTATGGCAACTTTAAGTTTATGTATGATTGTAAAAAATGAGCAAAAAACTCTTGGCAGGTGTTTAAACTCATGCAAAAATTTGTTTAATGAAATTATTATTGTAGACACAGGCTCAACC
>CAVISZ010000017.1:0-2511 GCA_963645585.1 uncultured Eubacteriales bacterium | reverse complement strand
AACCAAAAGTATTGCTTTAAAATACACCAACAAAATATTTGATTTTAAGTGGCAAGACGACTTTTCTAAGGCTCGCAATTTTGCCTTTAGCCAAGCTAAAAGCGACTACATTATGTGGCTTGATGCCGATGATGTTATTCCAAGGTCTGCGCTTGCAAAATTGATTGAATTAAAATCTTCGCTTAAGGCTGATGTGTACATGCTTAAATACAACATCGCATTTTATAATGGCAAGCCCACTTTTTCTTATTATAGAGAACGCATTTTAAAAAACTGCCCAAATGCCGTTTGGCAAGGCGTGGTGCATGAGTGCATTGCTCCTTTTGGTGAGGTTAAAAGGCTAGATATTGCAATAAATCACAAAAAGGTCAAGGAGTCGGGCGATAGAAACTATAATATTTACAAAAACATTTTAAAAACGCGAAAATTGTCGCCACGTGAGCAATATTACTATTCACGTGAGTTATACGACCACAAAAAGTACGCCCAGTGCATTAAGGAGTTAAAGAATTTTATAAATGGCGGGCAGGGCTGGATAGAAAATGTTATTGACGCTCATATTTTGATTGCAAATTGCTATTTGTATTTAAACAAGCCACAAAAAGCGTTTGAAAGTTTAACGCAAACTTTTTTGCTCGCGCCTTTAAGAGCGAATGTGTGTTGCAAAATAGGCGACATATTGTTACAACAAAAAAAATATGAACAGGCGATTGACTGGTATAGCGTGGCAACATCGTGCAAAGATGTTATATCAAAAGGCGGTTTTGTTGAGCCGATGTATTATAACTATTATCCATACCTGCAAATGTGCTATGCCTACTTTTGCTTGAATGACAACACAAACGCAAGCAAGTATAACAAACTAGCAAAAAAATATTTTTGCACAGAGCAGGTTTTAAACAACGAAAAATACTTTAAAAGTTTGGGTTTATAGGTGGCTTTGCTCTTTAAATTTTATCGACATTATACTATAAAATGTTGCATATATATTGTAAAAAACATTTTGAAATCATAAATATATGTGCTAAAATGTTGGTAACAAATTTAAGGAGGGAAAAATGAAAAAGTTTGTTAAATATTTATTAGTAGTATGCTTAATGATACCTTTTGCATTTATGTTTGCTGGTTGTGGCGAACAGGCACCCGCAAATGTTATGACAATGTCTGTTAACCCAAAAGTTTCGTTTGTTTTGGACGCAAACAACAATGTAACAAGTGTAAAATATGAAAATGAGGATGCAGGCGTTTTATATGCTGACATCAACTTTGTTGGAAAAGACCTAGACTCTACAATTCAATTATTTATTGAACGTAGTGCAATTTCTGGTCACATCAACCTTAACGGAAGCACTGTTGATATTGACATCAGCGGTAAATCTTCTGCCGATGTTGACGCATTAAAACAAAAAGCTCAAGCACAAGTAGAAGAAGTGTTTAAAAGCCTTGGCGTAACTGTTTCTGTTAACTTAAAAGAATTGTCAGAAACTGCTCAAAAAGAAACATTGCTTGCAACTGCAAAAGCACTTGCTCCAGAAATGAGCGCATCTGAACTTGAAGAAATGAGCAGTGAAGAATTGCTTAAAGTTATAAACAACAAACAAAAAGAATATGAAGGTTTGGTTTATAGCCAAGTTAAAGCAATTGAAGATCAATTCTCTATGGCAAAAAGCCAAGTATTGCAATTGGTTGCAACAACAAGAGAAAGTTTGGAAACTCTTGAAACTCAATTAAACGGATTGCTTGAAACATACAAAGATGTAATTCCAGCAGCTATCCAAAAACAAATTGACAATTTAAGAACTCAAATTGACAAATTAAAAGCAGAAATCGAAGAAAATGTTAACAAATTCTTAGACGCTAAAAAAGCAGAAATTGCTGACGCTAAAAAACAATTATCAGAACTTAAAACAGAACTTGTAAATAAATTCAAAACACAAGTTGAAGAAAACAAAGCAACATTAATTGCTCACCTTGACGTTGAAAAAGAAGCAGGACATATTACTGAAGAACAATACACCTACTGGGTAAATCTTATCAATGCACAAACAAACGCTTAATTTCTAAAAGTTTTGATGTATTAAATAAAGGTATCAAATTTTTAACATATAAAAAAATATAGCAGGAAAACTCCTGCTATATTTTTTGTGTTTTGCAATGTACTTTGTTTTTTCTAACCCGTACTTCCCGTAGGACCCGTTGGACCTTGCGGAATTGTTAAGTTTAACACATAGTCTGGTGCTGCACCCGATATTGATGCAGTTGCTTGCGTGCCAGGAGCACCTGTTGTAACAACGCCAATTGTTAAAGTTGGTGTTACTCCGTCTGAGCCTGTAGGCCCCGTTGGTCCAGTTGGTCCAGTTGGACCTGTAACACCTGTAGGACCCGTAGGGCCTGTTGGTCCTGTAACCCCCGTTGCACCCGTAGGTCCTGTGGCTCCCGTTGGACCTGTTATTCCCGTTGGAATGCGTTGACTTACTGTGCCCGATGTTGGTGTGTACCATGGTCTTGGAA
>CAVISZ010000016.1:0-2675 GCA_963645585.1 uncultured Eubacteriales bacterium | reverse complement strand
ACGCACCTGCAACTCTAGCAACAGATTGGGGCAAAAAAATTTATGACGGCTTTGGTGTGACAGATAAGGATGTCACTAGCTATACTTGGGATTCTGATGCGGATTCAGAGGTCGAAGTTACTAGCGAAACCTTGGGTAAAAAGGTTATCAATATAAATTTTGTTAATACAATGGATGCGAATGTACTCAGCGAAGTCGTAAGTGAAAATGGTCAACCAAAAGGTGTTTCTGTTAAAGCTGACGACAGTGTCTCAGAAATAACTGCGTATATTAATGAAAAAACAAAAACTTTATATATTTATTCGTCAGCTAGAATTCATGTTTCAAGTAGCTTGGAATGGACTTCGTTATTTTATTATTTTCGTGGTAAGCTTGATAGTGAGACAATATGCGTTACTACTGAGTCATTAAGTTTTGGTAATTTCGATACAACTAAAGCTAATGAAAATTTGAGGTGTTTATTAACCGACATGTCTGCCTTAAAAATGTTAGACATAAGTAATCTAGACACATCAAGTGTAACAGATATGAGTAATATGTTTAGTAGTTGCACTTCATTAACAGCTTTGGACGTGAGTAATCTAGACACATCGAATGTAACGGGTATGAGTTATATGTTTTATGGTTGCACTTCATTAACAGCTTTGGACGTGAGTAATCTAGACACATCGAATGTAACGGGTATGAGTTATATGTTTTATGGTTGCACTTCATTAACAGCTTTGGACGTGAGTAATCTAGACACATCGAATGTAACGGGTATGAGTTATATGTTTTATGGTTGCACTTCATTAACAGCTTTGGACGTGAGTAATCTAGACACATCGAATGTAACGGGTATGAGTTATATGTTTTATGGTTGCACTTCATTAACAGCTTTGGACGTGAGTAATCTAGACACATCGAATGTAACGGGTATGAGTTATATGTTTTATGGTTGCACTTCATTAACAGCTTTGGACGTGAGTAATCTAGACACATCGAATGTAACGGGTATGAATAGTATGTTTCATAAATGTTCAGGTTTGATTGAATTAAATTTGACCAGCTTTAACACAGAAAAAGTAGCAACGATGGAAGATATGTTTAGAGGATGCTCTGGTTTGAAGATTTTAGACTTGAAAAAATTTAACACAGAGAAAGTGACTCAAGTGGCTATGATGTTTAAAGACTGTTCGGGTTTAGAAATTTTGTACTTAAATAACTTTGATACAACAAACGTTGTTCTTGGTACTAGTATGTTTGATGGTTGCTCGAATTTGCAAGTAGTTTATGTTGGTGCAAAATGGAAAATACCCGTACTAAAAGTTGGAAGTTGGAAGGGGAATTGTAAAGCGAATTTTGTTACTGTGTCCTAATGTTTCGTCAAAGTTAATATAAAATTGAAGAAAAACAACGGGCTAACAATTATTTTTATTAATAAAACAGCAAGGCGTTTGGTTTTAATGACTAAATGTCTTGCTTTTTTCATAAAATAAAAGTTTTTGCCATATTTTGTAATATGGAAAGTAACCAAGATTTGTTTGCAACAAAAATAACATGTGTAAATTCGGTTAATATTTGCAAGGTTAAATATAAATACAAATTAAAAAAGCAATCGCTAATTAATAGTTTTATTGGGGCGATGTATTCTTTTGTGCTAGGTGCATGTGCTATGATGAGTGTGTATTTTGTTATAACAACTTTTGTTAAGTAAGCAGTTAAAGGAAATATGAGAAAGTTAAAATTTAGACCAAGCATTTTGTTTATATTGTTAGTAATTGGCATTTTGCTCTTTGATAACATCTTAAACTTTGCTATATATTTTGTGGTTGTTGCTGTGCATGAGTTTGCACATTTTTTTGTGGCAAAAAAACTTGGTTACAAACTGGGCAAATTTTACATTATGCCATATGGCGTGTGCCTTAATTATAATTCCAATTTGTTTTGTGCAAATGACGAACTATTAATTGCTATGGCTGGACCTTTAGCCAATTACTTGCTTTGCGTCTTGTGTGTGGCAATTTGGTGGCTTTTTCCTGTTACATATTACTATTTAGATTATTTTTGCTTTTGTAATTTAATTTTGGCTACTTTTAACACTTTGCCTTGTTTCCCGCTAGACGGAGGCAGAGTAGCGGTGTGCTTGCTCTCTAAAAAACTAGAACGTGAAAAGGCAGTAAAAATAACCATTGTGTTTAACTATATTTTTTCACTCGCATTAGTTGTTTTGTTTGTTTTGTCAATTTTTAAAAGCGTAAATTATAGTTATATCTTTATTGCAATATTTTTGTTTTCAGGGTGTATAAGCCCGCAAAAATATTCAAGTTATCAATATCTTTCGCTTGCCACAAACCGAAAAAAATTATATCAAAAGGGAAGTAGTGTTAAAATATTTGCAATAAGCAGTAGCGTTTGTTTGTATAAAATTATGGCAAAGTTTTCTAAGTATAAATACAACATTGTGTATGTAATTTTTCCAAACGGAATGGTTAAAGTGCTGTCAGAGAATAACATAAATAATCTTGCAATAAAATACTCGCCAAATTTAAGCATAGACCAAATTGTTTGCATATAGAATAAAAAAATACAAATGCTATATTTATGAAGCAAACTTTAAAATATATTTATAGCGTGGTGTTTGACAATCTAAAATTTGCCGAAGCCAAACACACACTTGTGCTAACTCTTGCAAG
>CAVISZ010000015.1:0-8687 GCA_963645585.1 uncultured Eubacteriales bacterium | reverse complement strand
GGTCAATGAGGTCGCTAAGTTTGCCCTCGAGTGGATTAAATATGTTAACACCTTGTACTCTTATGTCTAGCATTTTGTAGCCTCCTCTATTAGGTCTACAAGCTCGTCAAAATTTTCTGGATATGCACCCTTGCCTGAGTAATGAAATTTTTCATTATTTTCTATCATTAAAACATCAAATGAGCCTGTATCTAGTGCAAAACTACTGCTAACATATTTTTCTTCCCAATTCCAAACAATTCTGCACAACTTTTTAGCAAATTTTTCTGCGTTATAATTGACAACATTGCCGTTTATAATACACGCATTGTTTTCTGTGTTTACAAGAACTTTATAGTATTGTGAATATGAAAATATTTCAATTTTTATTTGCATATATTTTCCCCTTATATTTACCTTGTCCTTATTTTATCATAATAAGCAACATATTTCAAGAGCAAATATTCATTCAGCCACTATAACTTTACACAAACGCCCAGTTTTACATTTGGCTTTATATTTGGACCGTGATAATCACTTCCACAGGTTTGTTTTAAGTTGTGTTTTATAGCAATTTTTTTAAATTCTTCTATATCTTTTAAAGTGTGCTTAGAATGCTCTGTTTCTAATGCGTCCAAGCCAAATTTGCATAAATACGCCACTATTTCATCAATTTGCGAATATGTAAAATTGTATTCATCCATAATTTCACGAGGGTGTGCTAATGTTACATAACCTTTGCCATTGTGTGCCAATTTTAAAACTTTTAGTGCGTCAAGTTTTAAATCTTGAGTGTTTAAATCTTGCATTATGCGATAAAACTCTTTGCGGTCAAAATCGCCATACTTACACATTATTTGATAAATGTGAGGTTTGCCAAAAGACTGCGTTCTTTTTTCAATTTCCAAAATGTCTTTTAAAGGAACTTCAAAGTTGTACATCTTTTTAACATAATCAACCATTCTCCCAATTTTTTCACGCCTCATTTTAGAGACCTCTTGAATTAGAGCATTGATGTTTTTGTCGTCAAATTCAAAATCTCGCACCAAAAGATGTACATTTACTCCGCCTAAAAAATCTTTAATTCTGCTTGTAAGTTCCACTCCAGTGTGAAATTTTAAATTTAACCCATTTTGCTTTAAAACTTGACTCACCCTTTGGCTACCCATGGTTGTGTCATGGTCACAAATAGCAAACTCATGTATGCCACTATTTTTAATTAAATCGACAATTTCAAACTCGTCATATTCGCCGTCTGAATATTTTGTATGTATGTGTAAATCTTTCATATAAATAGTATAATTTTTGACTGCAACAATTGTCAATTATATCGCTTGCCAAATAAGTAACCTTCCCTAGCAAAAACTAATCACATTATGCACAACATTTTAAAATTAGATTACAAAATTGTGGCACACTTTTCACTTATTACTAAAAAAACCAAAAAGACACCGCAAAAGTGTGAAGTGAGCCCCATTTATGCACCTCAATAAAAAAACACTCTGCTTTAAACAAAGCAAAGTGCTAAAAAATTAATTTTGTTTTTAAGGTTATTTTTTGCCACAGCAATCTTTATACTTTTTGCCAGAGCCACAAGGACATTTATCGTTTCTGCCTGGTTGTTTATCTACTGTTACAGGAGTGCGATTTACAACTTGTGCTGGTTTGTATTTTTCTGCAAGTTCAGGATGTTCTTGCATTAATTTTTCTGCCATTTCTTTTGGCATTTTAATTTCTATTTTACTATTTAAAAGGAATGCAATTGTGTCCTCTTGAATACGTTCAACCAAGCGGTCAAACATTTCAAAGCCCTCTTCTTTATACATAAGCACAGGGTCGTGTTGACCATATTGTTGAATGATAATTTCATTTTTAAGGGAACTCATTTCGTCAATATGATCCATCCACAAAGAGTCAACAACTCTTAAAAGCATAAATCTTTCAATATTGCTAAAGTCAAAGCCAAACTCTTTGGTTTTATCACAAAGCTCTTGATAACGCTCGGTGATGTGTTTTGTTAGTTTTTCTTTTAATTCTGTTGCATCCAAATCTTCAACAAATTTTTCATCAATTAGGTTGGTGCCTTTAGGGAAAAGTTTGTCCTCTAAGCCCATGTTAATTGCATTTAAATCCCAATCAAAACTTGCTTTATCGGCATCAACTTGAGCATCAACAATTCTGCCAATAACGGCTGGAATCATTTGTAAAATTTGGTCGTGAATGTCAACACCATCAAGAACTTTATTACGTTCACCGTAGATAATTTCTCTTTGAGTGTTCATAACATCGTCAAATCTTAAAACGGTTTTTCTTGAGCCATAGTTTTGTGCCTCAATTTTCTTTTGTGCGTTTTCAATTTGGCGAGCCACTAAACGCATTTGAATTGGGGTGTTATCGTCAATTTTTAAAGCATCGGCAATAGATTGAAGTTTGGTTCCGCTAAAGCGTACAATTAAATCATCTTCAAGTGACAAGAAGAAAACAGAACTACCAACATCGCCTTGACGACCAGCACGACCACGCAACTGGTTATCAATACGTCTAGATTCGTGACGTTCGGTGCCAATAATATGCAAACCACCCGCCTCTATAACTTTTTGCTTTTCTTCATCTGTAATCTTTTTAAATTCAGACAAATATTTTTTAAACACTTCACGAGCGTGGTTTAATTTTTCATCATCGCTTGTAACAAATGATGTTGCAAAAGAAATTTCCTCAGGCTCGAACTTTTCTGACTCCATTTTTTTAACAGCCATAAATTCTGGGTTACCACCAAGCAAAATATCGGTTCCACGACCTGCCATGTTGGTTGCAATTGTAACTGCACCAAGTCTGCCCGCTTGAGCAACAATTTCACTTTCTTTTTCGTGATTTTTAGCGTTTAGCACTGTATGTTTTATGCCTGCTCTTGTAAGTGCAGTTGAATATTCTTCTGACTTATCAATGTTTACAGTACCAACCAAGATTGGTTGACCGCTTGCGTGACGCTCTTTAATTTCCTCTATAATTGCGTTTAACTTGCCTTTTTCGGTTCTGTAAATAATGTCTGGCTCGTCAATTCTTACGCAAGGTTTGTTGGTTGGAATTCTGATTACGTCTAGTTTGTAAATTCCGTTAAACTCTGCCTCTTCGGTTTTTGCAGTACCAGTCATACCGCTAAGTTTTTTATACAAGCGGAAATAGTTTTGGAAAGTAATTGTTGCAAGAGTTTTGTTTTCGTCTTTAATTTTAACGCCCTCTTTTGCTTCAATTGCTTGGTGCAAGCCGTCAGAGAAACGTCTGCCGTTCATTAAACGTCCAGTAAATTCGTCAACGATTAAAATTTCGTCATCTTTAACAATGTAGTTTTCGTCCGCAACCATAATATAGTTTGCTTTTAAAGCGTTTAAAATATAGTGGTTGAGTTCCATACATTTAACATCTGCCAAGTTTTCTACTTTGTAGAATTTTTCTGCTTTTTCGGTACCTGACTCGGTTAAGTGAATTGTTTTTAATTTTTTGTCAATTTCAAAATCTTCATCTTTTGTAAGAGTTTTTGCAAACTTTTGAGCGGTGTAATATGCGTCTGAAGATTTAACACCTTGACCTGAAATAATAAGAGGGGTTCTTGCCTCATCAATCAAAATGCTATCAACCTCGTCCACAATTGCAAAGTTGTGACCGCGTTGCATACGGCGAGAAGCCTGATTAACCATGTTATCTCTTAAGTAGTCAAAGCCAAGTTCGTTATTAGTTGCATAAGTGATGTCGCAAGCATAGGCTTGACGTTTTGCGTTTTCGTCCATTCCGCTAACAGTAACACCAACTGTTAGGCCCAAAAAGCGATGCACTTTGCCCATTTGCTCAGCGTCACGCTTTGCCAAATATTCGTTGACTGTTACAATGTGAACGCCTTTGCCAGAAAGTGCGTTAAGGTAAGCAGGAAGTGTTGCGACCAAAGTTTTACCTTCACCTGTTGCCATTTCGGCAATTCTGCCTTGGTGCAAAGCAATACCGCCTAAAATTTGAACATAAAAGTGTTTCATGTTTAAAACTCTGTATGCAGCCTCTCTGTTTACTGCAAAAGCATCTGGTAAAATTTGGTCTAAGGTTTCACCATTTGCCAATCTTTGTTTTAAAATCTCTGTTTGAGATTTTAATTCTTCATCTGTCATTGCAGAATATTTGCCCTCTAAGGCAACAACTTTATCTGCAATCTTTTTTAGTTTTTTAATACTTCTTGAATCTCTAGAAAAAAGTCCCATTTTTGTACTCCTATTTATAGTCCTACATAGTGTACAACAAAATGAGATTTTTTCAAAACAAATAATCAAATTTATTTGTTGCAAAATGCAATTTAATCAAACTGCAAAATGCTCTAGCCAAACTTTAGCGTTAAAAAAGCATTTTTTGTTTTAACTATCGTAGCCTACGCTCCTCGCCTTGTCCGCTTGCTTTCTAATTAAAATGTTCTCCTGCTTTGCGTCTTTTGCAGAAATTGCCCTATGCTAACAGGGCAATTTCGAAACCTAGCATAGCGGAAACATTTTACTTTAGGAGTAATAAGGTCGTTTATTTTTGAATAATATTCCCGTGCAATTTATTGTGTTGGTTGCGTTTAGCAACTTAAAATTTAACTTGTACAAATTTTATCATGACATAGCATATAAAAAAATTCCCGCCATAGTCTTGCATAGCGGGAGCATTTAACTACTTTTTTCAATTTGTTTTATAATCATCTGTTTATGCAAAAGTTCATCTTCTAAATTTAGACTTAAAATTAAATTTATATTGTTATCTGATATTTTATTTATTGCAGTTTTATAGTCAATTATCACTTTTTCTTTTAATTCCAAATTTGTGTAAAGTATTTGTTTGTAACTTTTTACATAATCTATGCTCTTACCCGAAATCCATACGTTTTGCGTATTTATAAGTTTTGGGTCCGAGCCCATTAGCACCAATATTTCTGATAATCTTTTTGCATGCTCAATATCGTCCTCGCACAGTTTCCTCAAAAATTCGTACTGTTCTTTTTCGAAAGGGAAAACTATGTTAGATTGATACATTTCTTGCAAAAAGGTCAAAACTTCGCCCTCATTACCTGCGTATAAACCTTTAACAATTCCTTCGTAATAACCATTAGGTTTGATTATTAGTTTGTTTTGCATAGTTTTTTATATGAAAAAAATTGTTTTATAGTTACAAAAAAATCTTGTTAGCAAAAGTCAAACAAGATTTTAATATGATATTTATTTTTTTGTTTTTACATTGATTGTTTCGGCAACCGATGTTAAAAGCCCAGAAACATTTGAAAGTTCGCTTGGAACAATGATTTTTGTTGCCTCGCCTTTTGCAAGTTCTTTTAATGCCTCATAGCCTTGAAGTGTAACATAGGCAGGGTTTGGATTTGCCTCAACAATTTTTTTAATTGCCTCACTCTTACCTTCGGCTTCGGCAATCAAGGCTTCTTTTTCGCCTTGTGCTCTTAGCACATTTGCCTCTTTGTCTGCCTCTGCTTTTAAAATTTGGGCTTGTTTTTCACCCTCCGCTCTTAAAATTTGAGACTGTTTTTCACCTTCGGCAAGCAAAATGCTTTCACGGCGTTCACGCTCGGCACGCATTTGTTTTTCCATTGCCTCTCTTATTGATTTTGGTGGGTCAATGTTTTTAAGCTCTACACGGTTGATTTTTATGCCCCAAGGATCGGTTGCAACGTCCAAAATTTCACGCATTTTGGCATTAACTGTATCACGGCTGGTTAAAGTTTCGTCAAGTTCGAGTTCGCCAACAATATTTCTAAGAGTGGTAGCTGTTAGGTTTTCAATTGCGTTTACAGGACGCTCAACACCATAGGCATAAAGTTTTGGGTCTGTGATTTGATAATACACAACTGTGTCTATTTGCATTGTAACATTATCTTTTGTGATAATTGGTTGAGGTGGAAAATCTGCAACTTTTTCTTTTAATGAAATAACTGGCAAAGTTCTATCAAAAAATGGCAAGACCATATGTATTCCTGTTGTTAGGGTTTTATGATATTTGCCCAATCTTTCTACAACAACTGCATCGCTCTGTTTTACAACCTTTACAGACAAAATTAAAATTAAAAAGGTCACTGACGCCAATACTATTAAAACAATTACAAATGGTGACATTATTCAACTACCTCCCTTACAATATATTTGTTTCCGTCAAGTTTAACAAGCTCAACCTCTGCCCCTGCTTCAATTGGCTTTCCGTTTTCTGACTTTGCGTTATACACAACATCATTTAATTTTATTGTGCCTAAATTGTCTTGGGTGATTGGTGTTAAAAGTTTTGTTTTTTCACCAAGAGTGCGGTCTAAGTTTGTTTTTTGATTGTCCTTTTTTAAAAGTTTTAATGCGAGTTTTCTAAAGCTAAACAAGCATATAAACGAAAGAACAATTGCAGTTACAACTTGATAAGGCACTGGCACGCCCATTCCTGCAAGAACCAAAGCAACAAGCGAACCTAAGATAAACCAAATGCTAACCATTTCCATTGTTACAAACTCAACAAGCATGCAAACAACAATTATGGCAAGCCATATCCAAATCCACATATTTTTCTCCTTTTATTGTATATATATTACAATTTTTTTCGTATATTTGTAAACTATTTTACCACTTGCTTGCAACATCTTGCCAATATTGCCCTTTTATATATGGATAACCTCCATTGATTACACCCGTTGAATCAATTGCCCAAATAGATGTTGAAAAACCTGAAGGAATTGTTTTTAAATTTGCTTGGTAAGTAAAATTATATTTTTGGGCTGTAATATAAGCAGGTCCACTAGTAACATATGTAGAACTTTGGTCTGGAGCTATAAATGTCAACTCTAAAACTCTATAATTTGCAGTTGGTGTCCTACCATCTAATTTTGCAGAAAGTCTATTCCCACCAGGAGAATAAAATGTCCAATAATCACTATATGTGTAACTTAAAGTTGAACTAGAAAATTTTTGACTTGCACTATAAGCGTTTAATCTGTACGAATATGATTTTAGTAGTTTTGGATCCGTTACCCATGTTCCTGCACCATTATCCCACAAACGATATTGATAATCGTTGGAACTAACTTCAAATCGAACATTATTTACTTCGTTTTGTATATTGCTATAGCAATTAGTTGAGCTAACAGTATTTTTACCATTTATTGATGAAGAATAAAAACATGTGCTTGAATCACTTAAATCAAATTGCGTATTTGCCTCTACAATAACAACACCATCGGTTATATAATAAGACATAACAAAAGTGTGTGTTTTACCTGAATAAATATTTTTCTCTACTTCACCCCATTTAAACTGATGATGTCCCTCATAAAGAGCACTTGTGCCACCGCCTGTTACACTGCCAGTGTTGTAACATAAAGTTACTGGATTATCTGCCCTACCAACAATTCCGCCTGCATAAGCAGATTGTTGATAATAACTTATACTTTCACTACTAGCATAAAAAGTTTTGTTAAATGGTTTCCAATCATCTGCTTTTTTGGTAGATGTTTCATAATCTTTACGAATTTTTGATGCTTTTGCAACAATTGTTCCTCTATTATAGCAATTTTTTATAGGGTAACCACCAATTGCCATAACACCGCCCGCATACGATGTTGTGGTTGATGTTGAGCCTGCAGTTATTGTGCCATAGTTACAACATTTTTGAATAGTGCCCCAAGACGATGAGGTGGAAGTTTCGCTAGAACCACCTGCATTTGGGTCGCCTGTGACATTACCTTGGTTATGTTGATTATTTCTTCCTGGATATGTAGCAAGTGGAGTAACCATTGCTCCGCCTATGCCACCAGATAAATAGTCACCCGTGATGTCGCCTGCGTTTGTGCATTCAGTTATTTCGCCAACAACATTGTAAGCGGACACGCCTGCTACCACTGAGCCGTCTGATGTGCATACAATATTTGACATGTTAGAGCAACCCTCAATAAAATTGTTATATGAATAACCAATAACACCAGCAACGGCTGAAGTGGTTGCGTCATTCTCTATTTCTGTTTTATTATGGCAGTTTATGATGTTTGTGTGATATGCTGAGGCCACTACTCCGCCCAAGTACGTTGCATTGGTTGTTGTTTTGTTATATTGCACAGAGAGGTTTTTAATGGTTGCATATTTTACCACACCAAATATTCCTGTGTAACCTGCTGAGTTTGTGGCTAGTGTTGCTCCTGTTAGTGTTACATTATTGCCGTCAAATGTGCCCATGAATGGGTTTAATGTTGTGCCTATTGGCTCAACCGTTGCCATTTCTAAGGCTCCGTCAGAGGTTAGGTCTAGTGCGGAAATTGTAAAATACATACCTTTGGTGGTTCCACCTGAGTTTGTGTAGGCACTAAGATTTGTAAGGTCGGCTCCGTTTGAAATTTTATATGGCTCTAAAAGAGTGCCCATACCTGTTAGAGTAAGTGGAGTTACTACTTGGTTTGAAGTTTCTATTTGACTTGCAAGAGCATTAATGCCCATACACAAAAATTGAGACAAAAACACAGAAAAAAATATTACAGTTATACAAAATATCAATTTAGAACTTTTACTTATCTTTAGCATTTTTACCTCCTTTGGCAATCAAAAAACATTTATTAATAAATAGTATACCCTAAAAATTTATAAATTGTAAATTTTTTTTATGATTTTCTTTTTATACAAAACATTCATTTATTATTGATGTTTTTACCAACTATATGC
>CAVISZ010000014.1:0-3195 GCA_963645585.1 uncultured Eubacteriales bacterium | reverse complement strand
ACATATGGTATTACGCTAAGAGGAGAAAAGTATGTTAAAAGTCATTAAAAAAGATGGAACGCAAGAAGATTTTAATGTAGAAAAGGTTGTTGTAGCCATTCAAAAAAGTGCGGGCAGAGCCCTTGTTATTTTGTCTGATTTTGAGATAGAAAAGGTCAGAGAATATGTTAGAAACAAAGCAGAAATGATGGCAACACCAGTAAACGATGGTGAGCTTAAAATTATTGATATTCCAACAATGCACTTTATTGTTGAAAGTGCGTTAGATTCTATCAATGCCGAAGTTGCAAAAAGTTACAGAAATTATCGCAACTACAAGCAAGATTTTTATAAAATGATAGATAATGTATACAAAAAAGTTCAATCAATAGATTTTATTGGTGATAGAAGTAACGCCAACACCGATAGCACTTTGGTTTCTACAAAAAGATGTTTGGGCTGGAACGAACTTAACGGCGAGTTCTATAAAAAATTCTTTTTAAATGGCGAAGAGCGTCAAGCAATGAAAGACGGATACATTTACATTCATGACCGCAGTGCAAGGCTTGACACATACAACTGTTGCTTGTTTGATATTGCCAATGTTTTTAAAGGAGGGTTCGAACTTGGCAACATAAAATATGCCGAGCCAACAACTCTTGCAATTTGCTTTAACGTTTTGGGTGACGTAATTATGGCGGCAGCAAGCCAACAATATGGTGGTTTTACTGTTCCAGAAATTGATAAAATTTTAGAGCCTTATGCTCAAAAAAGTTATGCCAAATATGTAAAAGAATATGGTGATATTGTATCTAATTTAAATGGTGTAAATTTAAGCAAAGAAGAGTTTGAGAAAAAGGCGGACGAGTTTGCAACTCACAAAGTTCAACGTGATTTTGAGCAAGGTTTCCAAGCGCTTGAGTACAAACTTAACACTGTTGGTTCGTCTCGTGGAGATTATCCTTTTGTTACATTCACTTTTGGCTTGGGACTTCAAAAATTTGAAAAAATGGCAACTCTTGCTATGTTAAAAGTTAGAAAAGGCGGGCAAGGTGCTCCTGGCTTTAAAAAAGCAGTGCTTTTCCCAAAACTTGTGTTCTTGTATGATGACAACATTCACGGCGTGGGCAAAACTGCAGAAGATTTGTTTAATGCAGCCATAGATTGCTCATCTAAAGCACAATATCCTGACTATTTAAGCATGAGCGGGAAAGGATATATTGCGTCAATGTACAAAAAGTATGGCAAGGTTATTTCTCCAATGGGATGCAGAGCGTTCTTGTCACCTTATTACGAACGTGGCGGGCAAAAACCTGCTGATGAAAACGATGTTCCTGTTTTTGTTGGAAGATGGAATGGTGGTGCAATAAGTTTGAACCTTCCTATGATTTTTATGAAGGCAAAAACTGAAAATAAAGACTTTTTTGAAGTGTACAAACATTATCTAGAAATGATTAGACATTTGCACATAAAAACACGTGACTATTTGGCAAAAATTAAGGCCTCAAAATCGCCTCTTGCTTTTATGGAGGGCGGTCTTTACAAAGGCAATTTAAAACCAGACGAGCCTATTAAACCTCTTTTAGACTATGTAACATTCAGTTTTGGTTACACTGCGTTAAACGAACTTCAACGTTTGTATAATGGTAAGTCCATAATTGAGGACGGCGAGTTTGCGTTGTCGGTTATGAAATATTTGAACGATTATGTTGCTAAAATTAAAGAAGAGGACCATATTTTGTACGCAATTTATGGCACTCCTGCTGAGAGTTTAATCTCACTTCAAGTTCAACAATTTAGAGAAAAATATGGCGTTATTGCAGGCGTTTCTGATAAAGACTACTTTACAAACAGTTTCCACTGCCATGTTTCTGAAGATATTTCACCAATACAAAAACAAGACTATGAAGAACGTTTTTGGGAACTTTCTAACGGCGGAAAAATTACATACACACGCTATCCAATTGACTATAACATTGAGGCGTTTAAAACCATCGTTCGCCGTGGCATGGAAAAAGGCTTTTATCAAGGCGTAAATATGGAAAAATGCTATTGCGAAGATTGTGGTTACGAACAACTAGAAATGACAACTTGCCCAAAATGTGGCAGTAAAAACATCACTCAAGTAGATCGTGTTTGCGGTTATTTAGGTTATTCAAGAGTAAACGGCAGAAGCTTTATAAACGAGGGCAAACTTGCTGAAATTAAAGACCGTAAGTCTATGTAGGTGTTAAAAATTACCTTTTTAGTGTGTGTTTTTTTATCTTAAAATTTTATAAAACGCTTAAAGGTAATTTAAATGCCATTTTGTTAATGACATTGCTATAAAATGAAAATATGTACTTAAAAAATAGGAGAAAAAGATGAATTATCATAATATAACAAAAACAGATTTAAAAAATGGTGATGGATTAAGAGTTGTTTTGTGGGTTGCAGGTTGTAATCATATGTGCAAAGATTGTCAAAACCCAGAAACTTGGGACGCGTGCGGTGGACTTCATTTTGATGACCATGCAAAACAAGAAATTTTTGACGAGTTAGACAAAGACTATGTTTCAGGCATCACTTTTAGTGGTGGTGACCCATTGTTTCCTTCAAATAGAGATGTTGTTGGCTCACTTATGGAAGAAATACATAAAAAATATCCAAATAAAACAATTTGGTGCTATACAGGCTACACCTTTGAGCAAATTCAAGACTTGCCATTTTTAAAATATATTGATGTTTTAGTTGATGGACCTTTTATCCCAGCAATGAAAGAGTTAAAACTAAAATGGAAAGGCAGTAGCAACCAACGCGTAATTTTGGTTAAAGAAAGTTTAAAATCTGGCAAAATTGTAGTTCGAGACAACGATGACCAAGTTCAAATTTTAAATGACTGGAAAACATGCGGTTGCGGGAAATAATCAACAGCATATATATTTAACACTTTGAGGCTAAAACTCAAGGTGTTTTTTGTTATATCTATCTTTACAGGCACAAATGCTTCCTCCACTGCCAACGTGCTTTTAACGCAAAAGATTGCAGGCACGTTTCCCCTCACTGCCAAGGGAGGGTGTCATGCACTTTGAAAACAAAGTGCATGACGGGAGGGGTAAAACAAAAAGAATATTTATTGTGAAAAGTCCATTAGGATAATAACAAAGTTATAATAGTTCATAAATAAAACAGTATAAAAGTCTTATTTTCTTCGTAAGCAACTTCTTCGCATGAGAG
>CAVISZ010000013.1:0-4942 GCA_963645585.1 uncultured Eubacteriales bacterium | reverse complement strand
AATTGAGATTGTTCCCTTTTCTTTTTCGCCGTCACCTACAATAATCATGTATGGAATTTTTTGAGAAATTGCCTCTCTGATTTTATAACCAATTTTTTCATTACGGGCATCAAGTTCGCATTTAATACCTGCTTCGTCTAAAGCATCGTAAATTTGTTTTGCATAGTCTTCACTGCTCTCGGCAATGTTCATTACTTTTACTTGAACAGGAGCAAGCCACAATGGGAACGCACCTGCAAAGTGCTCAGTTAAAATTCCAATAAAACGCTCAAATGAGCCAAAGATTGCACGATGCACCATAATTGGACGTTTCTTTTCACCGTCTGCGTCTACATATGACAAATCAAAGCGTTCTGGCAATTGGAAATCAAGTTGAATTGTGCCCATTTGCCATTCTCTGCCAAGACAATCTTTCATTTTTATATCAATTTTTGGACCATAGAATGCACCATCGCCCTCGTTGATTCTGTAGTTATTTTCACCACACAAATCATTTAAAACAGCTTTTAACTCTGCTTCTGCCATGTTCCAAGTTTCAATTTCGCCCATATAGTCATCTGGTCTTGTTGAAAGTGTGAGTTGATAAGGCAAGTCAAACACTCCATAAAATTTGCTAATTAATGCAACAATGCTTTTAATTTCAGAGCCTATTTGGTCTTTGCGGATGTAGTTATGAGAATCGTCTTGTCTAAACATTCTTACTCTAAACAAACCATTAAGTTGACCTGACTTTTCGTTTCTGTGAATAACGTCAACGTCACTGAGTCTTAAAGGTAGGTCTTTATAACTTCTCATTTTACTTTGATAAATTTTAATTGAGTTTGGGCAGTTCATTGGTTTTAAGGCTTGTTCGTTGCCGTCTGCATCGGTTAACACAAACATATCCTCTTTGTAATGATCCCAGTGCCCAGAAGTTTTCCAAAGAATACTACTATTAAGTTGTGGTGCAGAAAATTCTTGATAGCCATATTTTTTGTGCTCTTTACGCCAAAAATCAATTAAAGTGTTCATGATTGTAAAGCCTTTTGGAAGCCAATATGCCATGCCTGGAGCAGTTTCGTCAAAGAAGAATAAATCTAACTCTTTGCCTAATTTTCTGTGGTCGCGTTTTTTTGCTTCTTCTAGCAAATTGATGTAATCGTTTAATTGTTTTTTATCTGGGAAAGCGTAAACATAGATACGTTGAAGCATTTTGTTTTTCTCGTTACCTCTCCAGTATGCACCGCTTACACGATTAATTTTGTAAGCATAGCTTTGAAGTTTAGAAGTATTCTCTACATGAGGACCTCTGCAAAGGTCAACAAAGTCATCACCTAAATAGTAGCAAGAAATTGTTTCACCCTCTGGCAAATCATTGATAAGTTCCACCTTGTATGGCTCATCTTTAAACATATCTAATGCTTGCTCGCGTGAAATTTCTACTCTTTTAAACTCCTCATTTTTGTTGATGATTGCTTTCATTTCTTTTTCAATGTCTGCAAATTTATCTGGGGTGATTGGTTCCATATCAAAATCGTAATAAAAGCCATTGTCAATTGCGGGACCAATTGCAAGTTTTACGTTTTGTTTACCAAACACATTTCTTACTGCCTTTGCAAGAACGTGAGAAAGAGAGTGTCTGCACATTTGAATTTTTTGTTGTTTTTCGTTTTCTTCCATAAATATTTCCTTCCTTTTAATTTTGGATACTTTTTACATGCAAAGAACAAAAAACGCCCTTTGCCTTGTATAAAGCAAAGGACGATTTAAATTAAAACCGCGGTTCCACCTTTTTTGGAAAAATTCCCACTCTTTTTGTATTATAAAAAGTCAAGCGTTAAAGTGGTTTCATAAATTGCTTATCTTAGGTTTTTCACCAAACAACCCTTCTCTAAACGAATCAGCAACAACTACTTGTCTTTAACTATTTTTGTAATATGGAAGTATTTTAATTCCAAAATACACATTTGTCAACATTTTTGAAAAAATATTTTTAATGTTTTGCGAATTTAGATATACTTTCCATTTTTAATTAAATATTAAATTTTAGCAGTGATGTTAAAGGTTTAACATTTGTGGCATATATGATTAGTTTTCGCTATGCTCTTCACCAATTTTATGTTCTTCGCACTCGTGGCAGTGATGATGTTCGTGTGTGATTTGGTCGCCATGAGTGTCAAGTTCATGTTCGTGGTGGTCATGTGTGCAGTTTTCATGGCTGGAATGAGCATGTGTTTCGTGTTCATGGTGGTCTAGCGTGTTATTTTCGTGGTGGTCATGAGTGTGAGAGGCATGTTCGTAGTGAGCGTGAGCGATGTTGTTTTGTTCGTGGTCATGAGCTTGAGATGTTGTTTGTGTTTTTTTAGAAGTGCTGAAATACAACGCTCTTAAGCTATTTAATATTGCTATTAAAGTCACTCCAACATCGGCAACAACGGCGTATAGCATGCCTGTGATGCCAAGAGCACCTAATGTTAAAAACAATACTTTTACAACTGCTGAAAAAATGATATTTTCCCAAACAATTTTTCTTGTATATTTGGAAATATTGATTGCTTTTGCAACTTTGTTTGGGTTATCGTCAACTAAAACAATATCAGACGCCTCTATACTTGCAGAGCTACCATTTATGCCCATGCTTATGCCAACATCTGCCAAAGTTAGGGCGGGAGCATCATTTATGCCATCTCCAACATACGCAATTAATTCTTTTTTGTTTTTATGGTTTTCGATATATTTATATTTATCTTCAGGGAGCAAATTTGCATAATATTCGGTTGTGTTTAAACTGCGAGCCAAGTTTTTAACAGTTTCTTCTTTATCGCCAGAGAGCAAAACTGTTTTAATGTTGTTTGCATTCAAATTATTAATCGCTTCAACTGCCGATTGCTTTATTGTGTCACTTAAAAAGATGTTTGCCAATTTTTCGTTATCTTTAAACACTTCAACAACTGTTGCGCTAATTGATTTATCTTTTTTGCCAACAAAGAAATTGCTATCTTGATAGGTAAAATACACACCCTCGCCTGCAACCTCTTTTACGCCGTCAACCTTTGGCAAGTCTATTGAATTGCTTGAAACAATTGCTTTTGCAAGAGGGTGAATGGAATATTGTTCGCCAATGCTTGCATAAAAAATGACATCTTGTTTTGAATACTTTTTGCTAAATAATTCAACATTTGTGATTGCAAACTCGCCTGTGGTTAGAGTTCCTGTTTTATCAAAGGCAACCATTTTGACTTTTGCTAGAGCATCTAAATAGTTTGAACCTTTTATTAACACACCATTTTTTGAGGCATTGCCAAGCCCAGAAAAGTAAGAAAGCGGAACAGAAATTGCAAAGGCGCAAGGGCAAGAAACAACAAGGAATATAAGACCTCTATAAATTGCAGTGTTTGCATTTTTTGTTACTATCCATACAATTCCAAAAACTATTACCGCTAGAGCCATAACTGCATATGTGTACCATTTTGCAATTTTTGATATGACAGTTTCGGTTTTTGATTTTTTATCTTGAGCGTTTTCTATCAAGTTCAATATTTTAGAAACAGTGCTTTCAGCATAAGTGCTTGTAACCTTTATTGTTAGCGTGCCGTCTAAAACAATTGAGCCCGAAAGAACACTGCTGTTTTCGCTTGCAAAAACAGGCAAACTTTCGCCCGTTAGGCTCTGCATGTTAAGTGATGACTTGCCAGAAACAATCACGCCGTCTAGCGGTATTCTTTCACCTGGTTTTACCAAAATTAAGTCATCAATATTAACCTCGTTTGGAGTTACAACAACCTGTTCATCATTTTTAAGCAAGGTAACAAATTCTGGTTTGATATTTGTTAAAGCCTCTATTGACCTTTTTGACTTATTTAATGCCAAACTTTCTAGCAGTTTACCTATTGAGTAAAGACCAATAACCATTAAGCCTTCCATATATTCGCCAACGCAAACTGCACCAATTATGGAAATTGTTACAAGCAGATTTTCATTAACTGTGCCTTTAAATAACAAAGTTATTGCTTTAAAATATGTTTTATAACCAATCAGCAAGGCACTTGAAACAAATAATATCCAAAACAAAACTTTTGGCATTGGAACAACAAGTGTAACAACGGCAAGAGCGAGCCCAACAAAAAGCAAAATTGTGCTTAAAACAAAAGATTTATCAAAATATTTTGCGGTGGCAGTTGTGTCAACTATTTTAGCATCTGGCTCAACTTGTGATGCAATTTTTATTGCCTCTTTTAACGCTTGTTCTTGATTATGGCTATCTATGGTGATATATTCCTTAACAAAGTTAATTTCTGCCTTTTTTATGCTTGGTTGTTTGTTAATTTCTTTTTCTAACGCCTTTGCACAATTTGGGCAATCAAGACCCAAAATTTTATACTTTTTAATCATTATGTTCCTCCATTATATGCTCTAGACTAATTTCAAAAACCTCTTTAACATGGTCGTCCGCCAAACTATACCACACCTCTTTGCCTCGTTTTTCATTTTTTATAAGGTTCATATCTCGCAAGTTTTTTAATTGGTGCGAAACAGTGGACTTTGTTAAATTTAAAATTGCTGAAATATCACATACGCACAACTCATTATCCTTTAACAAGTTGATAATTTTTATTCTTGTTGAGTCTGAAAATGCTTTGTAAAAGTCGGCTATGTCTAACAAAATATCGTCATTTAAAAGATTTGATTTTGCCTTAGAAACCAACTCGTTATGAATTACATCGCAATCGCACTCTAATGCTGACTTCCCCATTATTATCTCCTTTTAATATTCAAAAACGAAAGAAAGTGAGTTTTGTGCTTACACAAAGACGCACTCAAAATCATTTCGCCAATATACATATATGTTATTTTTTAACAATAGTTGAATATTTATTCAATCGTTGTTATTATAGTTGAACACACATTCAACTGTCAAGCGTTTTTTAAGTATTTTTTTATAGTTTTTTATAAAGTTTTACAT
>CAVISZ010000012.1:0-8703 GCA_963645585.1 uncultured Eubacteriales bacterium | reverse complement strand
GTTATCTTGGCGAGCGTGTTAATCCTGACGAAATTTTAACTCAGTTTAAGGGTGATTGGCACTTAGAGTCCGATGTTATGAGGTCGGGGCTATATGCTTTAGAAAAAATTAACACACTTTTAAAACAGAAAAAATCATTCAATTGGGAAACGACCATAATAACTCACACCCTACTTAATCGCCTATATGTTGCAAAAAAGTTGGGATATACAATCAACCTGCAATTTGTTGGTGTTAAAGATGTAAAAACATCGCTTGCAAGAATTAAACTTAGAGTTTTAAAAGGTGGGCACGACATAAAGCCCGAAACCGTGGAGCAAAGATTTTTAAAGCAGTTTGACCATTTAGAACAAGCGTTAAAACTTGTAGATTGTGCCATTTTTTACGACAATACAACACAAATGAAAGTTGTTGCCACCTATGTAAACGGCTTTTTTACATACATAGATAAATCTGTTGAGTGGACAAAGAAATTGCCAAGCAACCAAGACTTGCTTTTAAACGCTCCAATCAAAAACTAACGCCTCAATTAAACTAACACATAATTAAAAAAATAACACTTCAATTTAACTAACGCCTAATTAAAAAAATAACACCCAAGGAAAAATTATGAACATTATATATTTATTACTTTTTTGCCTTTTTGGCTACGCAACCCTTTTTTGCGGTTCGCTTAAATGGAAAAAATCTATTCTTTACACAGTTGCAATAGGTTGCATTGTAAATGCAAACATCTTTAACGGCATAAACTATCCAATTGAAATTGGCGGACTAACTTTTGGCATGAACTCTGTTATTTATGTGCTATTTTTATTTAGTATTTTAATCATGTACATAGATTTTGGCAAAACTGAAGCCTTAACCTTAATAATATGCTCAATTGGTGCAATTGTGTTTGCGTCTATTATTCAATTTTTAACAAGCATTGCAAGTTTTGGCTATAACAATCAATATCTTTTTGACCTTTTGTCATACTTTGCAAGTTGCATATCTTCTTTTGCTTCGGGGGTAATTGTTATAAAAATGTATGACCTTTTAAAGTCAAAAAACGTAAACATTTATGTTGCCACAGCAATTGTTTTGGTTGTTAGCAGTTTGATTGATTCAATCATTTATTACGGAATAACCTTGTGTTTAAAAATTTCGGTTTTATCACAACAATTTTGGCTAATGCTTGGCACGCTTTACTTGGGCAAACTAATATCTATTGCTTTTGCCCTTGTTACTCTTATTCTTTTAAAAAAATACTGCAAAACCGATGCCCCTGCAACAAACGAAAATATTGATTAAAAACACAAAAAAAGAACTTAAAAAAATTATTAAGTAAAAAAAATCAAAAAATTCACCTAAATTGTTGGTGAATTTTTTGATTTTTAATTATTTTGTTGATTTTGTTGATTTTGTTCGTCAATTAGCATGGGTTGTTTCTTGGCGTTTATTTTGTCTTTAATTTTGTAGATTAGTCTTATTGCAAAATAAAGTCCAACACAAACCAAAGCAAACACAACAAATATCAAAAGTTGCAAAACTGGATAAAAAGTTGCGTATCCAATTTTAAAGTTTATGTTAAACAATGCTTCAGTAAATGGCAACATTCTTATTGCAACATCTGGCAAGAACATAAACAAGTAGTTCGCTTCATAAAAACCATTGCCCGTGGCTGTTGCAATTGCATTAAAGGTTGTTCCTAAAACCCAAACTGCTACAAAGTAAATTGCAAAACCTATCAAGCAATCTTTTAATGCTTTTATATCTAATCTTGGGAAAATATTAAACATCAACGCAAGAAGTGGCACAATCAAAACATTTCCGTGCTCAAGCATAAAGTGCATGTTATAAAGATAGAACAAGCCTTTGCCGTCTAAATCGGGACTGGCGAGTGCAAATATTACGCCCACAACATTGATAATAACTGTAAAATTGAAAATTCTTTTATTTTTTGTAATCAACGAAATTAAAATGAAATATGCACCTATGTTACAAAGTTGAAATGGCAAGCGTTTAACATTTATGGAAATTGCCGAAAACATTTGGTTGTATTGCATGATTAGCGAAAGTGCCAAAACAAACAGAAGTATCATTTTTGTGTCTTGGTCTTTTTTTCTAAACACAAAATAAAGCACTGTAATTTCTGCAATAATTGAAATTATCCACAAAATATGCACCAAACTATATGGTTTAAAAATTAAATTAGAATATCCAAACAAAAACTGAGGCACATAAATTGGAACGCAAGACAAAATAACAAAAGGCAAAACAATTGCAAAATATAGCCATTCTTTTTTATTTTTGTAATCAAATACATGCTTTTCTTGAACAGCTAGCAAAACAGGAATTGCACCTTGCAAAACAAGAATAAGTCCAAACCAGATGCTTCTAAAAATAGGATTAATTAAAAAGTCTTTAACCCCTTGCGAAAATACGGGAACCGAGTTTAACCCCTTGCCTGCCGTTGATGTGAAATCTGCCAAATATTGTGGATAGAAAAAACAAGAGCAAATAGTAATTACAAGTCCAAAATATATGGCAATATTTCTTATTGTTCTGTTTTTATAAAACACTGCAATTGGCAAAGTAATAAAGTTTACAAACGAAAACCACCTAATAATTACGTAACCATAATTAATGCTTTTGCTTGCAAGTTCCTCTTCCGAAAAACACAAACAAAAGGCGTCAGGCAACAAAATAGAAAGTAGCATTAAACTTGCGTACACAATTATTGATATTTTTAAAATTTTGTTCATAACCAAATTAAATTTTTCGCTTTCTTTAAATTTGGTTCTTAAAATCAAATATGTTGCAATTACTGCGACCATCACTAAAGATAAAATTAAATAAAACATTTTAACTCCTACTTTTGTACTTAATTAATTTAAAAGATTATTTTTATAATTTAAAACGCTCAAAAATCGTTATTTATTTTGTTTAACCGCTCGCTTTTTTGCCAAATATTCAAAAGGCAAAGACATAACATAAAACAAGCCAAGCATAAACGGGAAAATTGGCAACAGGTAAACAAACGGAACAGGAATTAGTTTATAGAAAGGTTTTAAAACCATAATTCCGCCATCATTCATTGTGTAAGAATGATTATGTGGTCCACTCATGCTGAAACCATTTAAGGCATAGTTTGCAAAAAATGCAACCAAAAAGTACGCAAGAACGCAAAGTGAAACCCACAAAACGTACTTTTTTTGAGGTCTGAACCATTTTGCTGAAATCATCATTAAAGGTACTGCAACAACCATCATGTGGTCAAGCCAAAAATTGAGGGTTATTACTGAGTGCCACATTGAGTTCTGTACGTCTGACGGATACGCCACAAAGGTTGAGGCGGCTGCAAGCATTGAAAAAAAGAACAAATATTGCCTGCCAAGTTCATTTTTTTTGATAAGGCAAAGTGGAAGCAGTATAAAATTAAAATTGCACACCTGAAACATTTGTGTAAAAAAATTTTTAGGGTCAAAAGATGTTCCATAATGCGTCAAGTGCAAAAATATTATGCCTGCCATTGCAAGCCCCACGCAAGTGTAAATCATTACGCATTGCATTTTATACGGCACTCTTGCAACAATAAACATAAGTAAGCCAACTATTGCAATAGTGGCAACAAGCATCAAAATACGTGCGGTTCCACCAATTGTCATCATACTCTTTGCAATTTCCTTTTACATTAAAATGGCATGCACCAAAATTAGATGCTTAACATTACACAGATTATCACAAATAAACATTTATGTCAAAGAATGTCGAACACATGTTAATTCCAAGAGTAAACAAAAAAGTTAATTAACGCGACCGTTTGTACGCGCCAACTAAAATTCAACCATTTGGTTGTATTTTTTTATTATAGTTGGAAAAAATTTGCTTAAAACATTGTTTTTAGCCGACCTTTTAAACAATTTTTGAACATTTTAAGAAAATTTTTTCTTTTATTACTGCTCTTTTTAAGTAGGCAGTTATGTAGCGGAGGAATTAAATGGTATACAATTTTTGTGAGCGTTTTAAAGAATTGCGAGAAGAAAAAGGCATTTCTTACAGGCAGATGGCACGAGAGACTGGTTTTAGTGACACAGCTCTTGGCAGATGGGAACAAGGAAAGCAAATTCCAAACATTGAGATATTAATTGAACTATGCAAATACTTTAATGTTTCTGCCGACTATTTACTTGGTTTAGAAGATTAAATATGTATACTTTTTCCAACTCGTGGAATAATATATATTGATTAGACTCCAGTAACCTACGGGCCTGGAGTTTTTATAAGTATCGCATTATAATATTTTAAAATTGGAATTGCAATAAAAAGAGTAATTTTAAATTTTTTATTGACATGCAATACTTTATATGGTAAACTCTATTCCAAGTAAAGCATTTTCCTTTACTGCTAATTGATCATACTCCAGTCACCTACGGGCCTGGAGTTTTTCTTTTTATTATGTTTGATTAAATAAATAATATATGCTAAAATTAATTTAAATTTACAAAGGATTTTTCATGTCAAATAATATTAAATACTATACAATTGAACAACAACTAGACCATTTACAGCAGAAAGGACTAAAAATAATTAGCAAAAAAAATGCCGTTAAATATTTGAAAACTATAGGCTACTACAAACTTATAAATGGTTATCGCAAGCCTTTTATGATACGTATTCACAATAACGATTGTGAATCATATAAATATTGCGAAAACACCTCTATTGAAGATTTGTATCATCTTTATGAATTTGATCAAAATTTAAAAAATTTAATTCTCAAATTCATTTCTAGCATAGAAATAATGATTAAAAACTTAATGGCAAATTTAATTTCATCAAAGTATGGCATAAAAGAAACAGATTATCTAAAGCCTAACAATTTTAAACCAGATAAAACAAGCGACAGACTAAAGTTTGAAGATATAAAAGCAAAAATATTAGACAATATTGACAACCAAAAAAGTAAGCATCAATCAATTATATGGTACAACACTAAATATGGTTTCTTTCCTTTTTGGGTTGTTTCAAATATATTAACATTAGGACAAATCAGTGCCTTGTATAGCAAAATGATTCAACCTGACCAATATGAGATAGCTAAAGAATTTAAAATAATGCCAAAAACTTTAGATGGTTTTTTAATGGTAATGCAATTATTTAGAAATGCTTGTGCTCACAATGAAATTGTATATAACTTTAAAACTTCTAGAACATTTAGCCCCAAAGAACTTAAATACATTTATGACGCATATAAATTTGAAATTACACCTAGCGGTAAATATTCAAGAGGCTCAAACGATTGTTTTGCATTAATTATAATATTCAAAAAATTACTATCCAAATCTCAATTTTCTGAATTTATTGCACAATTAAAATCTTTATTACTGTCATTGCAGAAAAAAATTGATGAAATAAAATATCAAGAAGTTTTACAGACAATGGGAATAGTTGACGACTTAAACATTATCAAAAAATTATGATAAAGATAGATATTATCTTTATCACAAAAAATACCATAGAGCGATATAATTTTCGCCCTATGGTATTTTTTTATTCAAATTTTACGCGGCACACCAAACAGCATAAAGCGTTATTTTGTGATTTGCGTTGTCTGGAACTTGATAAGAGGTTAAAACATCGTAACTTTCTGTTTTTGGAGTTGCTGGCAAATCGTTATAAGAAAGTTGTTTTACACCACTTGTGCTCCATGAATGAACTTTAAATTTATAGTCATGTGAAGTTATGCCAACCTTGTAAGCATATGTACAAGTTGAACTATAGTTGGTTGGAGTGATAGTTGTTCCTGCCAAAACCTTAAAGCTTGCAGGTGCAACAGCTCCTGTAACCTTGTTAACTTCTCCACCTTTCCATGCACCTTTTGTGTTCCAAGTGCTTGGTTTTGCCCAAGAAACGTCAAATTCAACAGTTACATAATATCTTAAAGTATATTCCCAATTTGCAATAATTTCTAAGTCCTCTGTTAAAAGTGTCAAGCTTAAAACATCAACTTTTTCACCATTTACAAAGTAGCCATTAAAGATATAATCTTCACGTTTTACTTGCTTGCCGTCATCTATAACATATGTATTTTGTTCGGCTAATGTAATAATGCTTCCTTGATACAAACTTTGTGTGCTATCAACAACTGTGCCGTATTGCGATTTGATTGTTACAGTGTAGATGTTTTTAATGTATAAATTCAAATCATTTTCTGGCATTAAATAAGCATTTAATGAAATTTCTTGATTGCAGTTTTCGTCTAGGAAATATTTTGTTGTGCTAACAAACTTGTCGCCAATAAGTTCTATTTCTGTTCCATTTTTAACACGTTTTGTTAAGATAATTTCACCATTATCATAAACATTAAGTGCATAAGTTGTGGTGCATTCAATTAATGTCCATTTAGCGTAAAGCGTGATGTCTTGATTTGGCGCAACTTTGCCAGTGAACAAATCTTCACATGCCTCGTCATTGCACCAGCCGTCAAAGCGTTTGATGTAAGTTGTGTAGCCGTCAACAATTGCCAAATTTTCTAAATATGTTGGAAGAGTCAACTCACTGCCCTCTAAAAGAGTAATGCTTTGTTTTGCGTCTCCACCATTTGTCACAAAACTTATGGTTACATATTTTGTTGTTTTTATGTTCCATTTAGCAAAAAGTGTTGTGTCTTTTCTTGGCATGATATTGTCTGCGTACTCAGTGTTTTCATCAAATGAGTAAGTTGTGTACCAACCCTCAAAATGATATTCTTTCTTTGCCACGCCGTCATCTTCTACATAATCTTCTAGCACTGGCAATGTAATGCTAGAGCCTGCCACACCATTTATGGTGTTTAAGGTGTATTTGCTGTTTGTTTCAAAACTCAAATTGAACGTGCGTTGAGAACTTTGTTTCCACTCGCCGTCATATGCGTCCCATTGTGCACCCTCTGCATAGGTGTAACCATTTATATAGTTATACATACTGCTAAAATCTAAAGTTTGCCTAATATTTTTGTGTGCCAAGTTATTTGTTTTAATCAAAATTTTTACTTTGTCATTAGCAAGGCTCATATCCATGTTAAAGCCAACACCGCTAATATAGTTGTTGTCTGTAAACAAGGTAAGAGTCATTGTGTTCAACTCGTCTTTTTCTGTTAATTCTTTTAAGTTAAGAGTTAGAACGTACGCATTTGAATTTTTTGCATAACCCAAAAGCACATTGCTATAATCAATTGGATTAACTCTTTCTTTGTTGAACGAATTTTTAATTTCGTTTGTAATTGACTCGCTAAAGCCCATTCCATATTGCATGATGTAGTAAATTGGGTCATCTAAGAGTGTATCCATATGAATTTTTAATTTCTTTTCATATCTTCTGTTCAAAGTTTTTGCAACTATTTCACTTCTGTGGAAATATACATAGTCGTCTTTGATGTAAACATTCAAAATTCTATCCATGCCCGCACTGGTGTTGCCAAACTTGTATGGAACGTCATCGTTTACGCCAGCCATGGTTGGAATTGCACCAAGTTTGATATTGCCTTCCAACTTGCCGTCAACAATTTTTACTTTTGCATTTAAAGGAATATCAAAATCAATATTTATGCCAATAACTGTAATTTTAAGTTTTATGCTTCCGTCAAACTCAAAGTCTTTTAACATGGCAGTATTTTTAACTGCTTCTATCAACTCGTCTATATTAGACAAATTCATGTATGCACTTTCATCAACGCTTTCAACAGGTGTAAATTTGTTTAATACAAAATCTACCGCTTCTGCTTTGATGTTAGATACATAAAGATTTTTTAAACTAACATTTGTTAAGTCAGTTTCGTTATATGCAAGCGCAAATATAAAGTTGTTGCATGCTTCTTGACTCAAATTTAAACTTTCCAAATTTAATGTTCCGCTTAAACTGTTGCTGTTCAACACAAATGCTTTAATCATGTTTGTGCTTAAATTAATACTTCCAAAATCAAAGCCACTTAGCATGTCAGAAACATTAATGTCTTTGCCTAAAAGCTCACCTATGGAGCTCGATATGTTTGCAATGCAGTCCACGCTGATTTTTGCACTTAACTTGTTATATTTTATGTAAATTACATTGTTTAAAATTGTAATTTCAATTTTATGTGTGTTAGTAATTGTGTTAACTAAATTTTCTGCACCATTTGAGTATGTAAATTTTTGAGTAATTGTATTTACACTAAAATTAACATACGCTTTAACTTTTGAGCGGTCGATTGTAACAGTTGTTTTATCTAAAGCCTCGCCCCAATCTACAATTGCTTTGCTTCCGTTTAAAAGTTCAATTGTGGTTAAAATTTTTTTAGTTGTATTGCCATAAATATCTTTTGTTTCGTTTGTGTGATAAAGTTTTGCTTGCAAGTCAACACTAATATGTCCGTTATCAAAAACATCAATTGCGGTTGTAATTGTTTTTTCAAAAATATTTGACGCGTTATCTAAACTTACATAATTTTCTTCTATTATGCTTGGAGCAACAAAACTATCTAAAATATTAATTTCTGAATTAATTTCAATATTATTTAATAATAAATTATTAATTATTACACCATTAATTAATTGGTCATAATTTAAATTAATTAATAAATCGTTTTGAGCATTAAATAATTCTTTATCTAACAAAATTGAAGCATTTTTATCGCTAATTGACAAATTTTTTAACCAATTTAGATTAATTGAGTCAAATTCTTTATTTTTAATTGCTTCTAAATTA
>CAVISZ010000011.1:0-6016 GCA_963645585.1 uncultured Eubacteriales bacterium | reverse complement strand
AGGTACAAACTACGCAGGTTGGCAAAAGCAAAACAACGCACTTGGCATACAGGAAGTTATAGAGAACGCAATGCAAGAGATTGGCATTAAAAAACCAGAAATTTTTGCAAGCGGCAGAACCGATGCTGGCGTTCATGCTTTTGAGCAGTGTTTTAGTGCAAAACTAGACTTTTCAAAAATAGAAAATTTGCCGTCTGCATTAAACTCGCATTTGCCTGATGGTATTAGAATTTTGTGGGCAAAAGAGGTAAACAAAGATTTTCATGCTAGGTTTAGTGCGCACAAAAAAACTTATGTTTACAGAGTTAAAACACAGAGCGTGGAAAGTCCGTTTGATTCGTTTTATACAACATATTTAAACTATAATTTAAACTTAGATTTAATGAAAAAGGCGAGCAATTTTTTTGTTGGCGAGCATGACTTTAAAAGTTTTTGCTCAAGTCAAACGTCCACTCCCGACTATATTAGAACAATATATTATTTAAACATCACAAAAACCGAAAATTTGTACGAGTTTGAAATCTGTGGGAATGGTTTTTTGTATAACATGGTTAGAATAATTGTCGGAACATTAGTTGACATTGGCAGGGGCAAATTAAAAATTGACGATGTTCCAAAAATTTTTGATGCCCTTTCAAGAGAAAAAGCAGGCAAAACAATGCCTGCAAAAGGTCTAATTTTAAAAAAAGTGGAGTATTAACTCTTAATTGTTTGACTAAAATTTAATTATTGTATTAAAATAAACATGTAAAGTTGAAATTTTGTATGCAAGTTATGGTTAAAAACATTTGCATATGAACTAATATTTAATTTGGAGGGGTTTGCAATGAAAAAATTTAAGTTAATTTCTACATGTGCATCTCTTGCATTGGTTGTAGCGTTTTTTGTGTTTGGCGTTTACGCAAGTCGTCAAGTAACCTTGGGCGTTAGCGGAACAATCTCATACTCAGTGCAAGATGTTTATATTAGATTAAAATACGGTCTTGTTGGTGCAACCTCAGGCAATAGTGGAGATTTATATTCAAAACCATCTGACGGGCAAACACCTTTAGAAGATAGTAAAGAATATGGTATGCCAAGTGGCGAGTTTAAAGATGAAACAGGCAAAGATGAACTTGTATACTTTGTTGAAGTTGAAAACTTGCATGGGCAGGCAATTTATATCGAGTTAGATTACACCTTTAGTGCAACCTCAAAGTATGACGGCAACCCAGTTGTTGTAACTGTAAATCAATATAGTGTTACTAATGCAGATATAACTAATGATACAACCGCAACTAAAACTTTCACAAGCACTGTAGATGGTACATCTTACACAAGCACAGGTGATACTGCATGTTTACCTTTTAAACAAAATTCCGTTACAACATTTAGAATCGTTTTAAAATTACAAGAGGACGCTAAAGATTTTAAACTAGAAAAAGGCAATTTGAATGTAAACTTTAAAGCTGCATTGAAAGAAGAGGACATTTAATTGACTTTAATTCAAATACTCTAAAATTCCAAGAAGTATGCTATAACATACTTCTTTTTTATAGTCATCGGTTAAAAGCAAGGCTTCTTCTTGCGGGTTAGATAAATATCCGCATTCAACCAAAACGCTTGGTGCTTTAATGGCGTTAAGCATATAATAATCGCCAACTTTTGTTTCGTGGCGGGGTTTTTCTAAATATTTTATAAAGTATTTTTGAATGTTGTTTGCAAGTGTTTGACTTGGCTCATCGTCTTTGCCGTAAAAAACTTGAGCACCATGTGAACTAGCGTTGTAACTGTTCATGTGCATAGATATAACAAAGTCCGCTTTGGAGTTTTCTATAATTTCACGGCGTTTTTTCATATCGTCTTTCTTTTTGTTTTGAGCAAAAGGGCTGTAAAGACCGCTGTCGGTTGTGCGAGTCATTACAACATTAAAACCAAAATCTTGCAAATATTCCTTTAAACAATTGGCGTAGTTTAAATTAAAAACCGCTTCACAAATGCCGCTTTTAACGCCAACGCTTCCCCCATCAATTCCGCCATGACCAGCATCAATTACAACAGTATATTTGTATTTAGGGCTTGTGCTGGCAATAACTTTTGGCAAAAAGCATCCAGAAAAAACAATTACAAGCCCAATTAAACAAATCAATAACCATCTCTTTTTTATTAAAACAACATTAAACTTTTTCGCCTTTTTCATGTTGTATGTATATTTTTTCACAACAAGTTTTATTACTCCCGCTTGTTGAGTTGTTTGTTAGACATAAAAAAACTGTGCGGGCATAATTGAATTAACCACATCAGTTGCGCCTAATACACTAATTACTCCACCAAAGTTTCCTCATGGCACATAACTTCTAATCTTAATGTTGCTACCGTCAGGTCCTCACATGGTTCGAAAAGAATTTATTGCATAAGACCTTAATTTCAACATAGTCAATGCAAAATTCGCAAAAGCAGGCTAACCCGCATATGCCGTACTCAGCCCCGCGTATAGTAGATTTCGGGCTATTAAGGAACTACTAACTCCCCACCTAAAAGCACAGTATGGTTATTATATGTCAAAACAATATTTTTTGCAAGAAAAATTTTAGATGTTTTAAAAAGAAGTGTTGCTTTTGTTTTAAAGTGTAATAAAAATTCAATTTTCCAGCAAAATATTCGTTTGTTGGAAGTTTATCATTTTGTTGCACCACTTTAAGAGGGGAGGGGTGAGAATAAGAAGAGAAAAAACATCAAAAGGTTAACTGGCTTTAACCTTTTGATGTTTTTTAATGTTTATTAATCTAAAATTGCTTTAATTCTTCTAACGCCTGCAGAAGATGATTCTTCTTTTACAATTTTAAAGTGGTGAAGTTCTTTTGTGTTTTTAGCGTGAGGTCCGCAACAAATTTCCTTAGATAAGTTGCCGATTGTGTAAACTGTAACCTTGTCACCATAGCGGTCGTCAAACACACCTAGTGCACCTTGCTTGTGTGCTTCTTCTGGTGTAAGTTCTTCAACAGTAACAGGAATTTCTGCCTTTATTGCATCGTTAACAAAGTCTTCAACTTTTTTAATTTCTTCTTCTGTTAATTTGTGGTCACAGTTAAAGTCAAAGCGAAGTCTTTCTGGAGTTATGTTGGAACCTTTTTGGCGAATATCTGCACTTACATATTTTTGCAAGCCTGCTTGCATAAGGTGAGTAGCAGTGTGAAGTCTTGCGTTTTCAACGCTTGAGTCACTAAGTCCGCCTTTAAATTTTTGGTCACTGCCTTGCTTAGATTTTTCTTGGTGCTCTGCAAATAATTGCTTAAAGTTAGATGTGTCAACTTCAATTCCGCGTTCGCGAGCAATTTCTTCGGTCATTTCAATAGGAAAACCATATGTTTCATACAAATTGAAAGCCGATTTGCCTGTAATTTTTCTCTCAACTGTGGCGGTTGGGTCAGTTCTACGCAAAAACTCTTCTTTTCTTGCAAAACCATTGATAATTTTATCAAATTCTTTTAAACCATTTTCAAGAGTCTTGTTAAACTTGTTTTTTTCTTCTCTAACAACATCTTTAACTACTTGTTCGTTTTTTAGCACTTCTGGGTAGTAATTTTTAAATTGATTTACAATTATGTCAATAATTCCAACTTCAAAATCTTTAGATGTGTCAATGCCTAGTTGTTTTGCAAAACGGATAACACGGCGAATTAATCTTCTTAAAATATAGCCTTGGTCGGTGTTAGAAGGTTTAATGCCTGCATCGTCACTTGCAATCATAACAATTGCACGCAAGTGGTCTGCCACAACACGCATTGCTTTTTTGTTGTCGGCATATTTTTTGCCACTTAGGCGTTCAATTTCTTTAATAATTGGTTGCCAAATTTCGGTTAAATAGTTGTCGTCAAGCCCGTCCAAAACGGCGGTTGTACGTTCAAGCCCCATGCCTGTATCAACATTTTTTTGTTTTAGTGGAACAAACTCACCACTTTCTAAGTGGTTAAATTGCATAAATACATTGTTCCAAATTTCCATCCATCGGCTGTCCTCAGGGTCAAAAACTTTTGGGGCAGGGCAAGAATTATCTATCCAATAAAACATTTCAGTATCGCTTCCGCAAGGACCAAATTGGTCAATGTTTGGCCACCAGTTGTCCTCTAAAAATGCAATTCTGTCTGGACTAACGCCTTGTGCTTTCCAAAGTGATGCACTTTCCTCGTCAGCGGGAACATACTCATTTCCTGCAAACACGGTGAATGCCAACCTGTTTAAGTCTAGTTTTAAAACTTTGGTTAAAAATTCAAAACTCCAAGAAATTGCTTCTTTTTTAAAATAGTCACCTAAACTCCAGTTGCCAAGCATTTCAAAAAATGTGTGATGATAGTTGTCGCCCACCTCGTCAAGGTCGGTTAGCCTAAAGCATTTTTGAAAGTCGCAAAGCCTGGTTCCAAGAGGGTGTTTTGCGCCCAAAAGATAAGGAACAAGAGGTTGCATGCCTGCGGTGTTAAAAAGGCAAGTAGGGTCATTTTCTGGCACAACGCTTGCACTAGGAATTTGTTTGTGTCCTTTGCTTACAAAAAAATTAATGTATAAGTCTTTTATATTCATAATGTTCTCCAATATTTTTTTAAAGATGATGCCAAAGCAACATACTTTTTCATTTTGTTGATTATACACCAATATTCCTACAAAATCAATTAAAAATACTTACATATTTTGTTAATGTTTCAACAATTGTTGATAAAAGAAAATCGCTAGCGTAAATAAAAGTTGTTGATTGACTTTATTGACCTGCTTTGCTAAAATATTGCCATGGAAGAAAATGTATTATTTGTGGTGCTTTTGTACAAAAACGAAGAATTTAAAATTAGAGCACCTTACGATTTGGAAATTTTGGGCAAAAAAATGTGGCAGTGGGTTGCAATGGCAGGCGAGGGCTTTGATATAAAAACCACACCTTGCACAAAGGAGAGCGATATTGTTTCTCTTGTTAAGCCATATGTTAAAAATCACGATAAAGTTGTTGTGCTTTATAGCGACACTCCACTTATCACAAAAAACAACATCGTTGAAATTTTGGACTATTTCAAATATCATCACTTGAATGTTTTAAGATTAAAACGCGGATATATTTTTGATGCCGACTATATTAAAACATGCGAGAGCATAATGGCAACCGAAAACAAACTTTTTGACGGCGAGGAATTTTTATCGGTTGACAATTTTGAAAAACTTGGCGAAGTTACAAAAATTCTTCAACAAAAAATATTGAATTTTCACATGCAAAGCGGTGTGCAAATAATTGACAAAAACACCACCTACATAGATGCCGATGTTGTTATAGAACGCGGAACAGTGATTGCTCCAAATAATCATATTTTGGGAAATACATACATAGCCGAGGGCGTTGTTTTAGAACCAAACAATATTGTTAAAGATAGCATAATTTCAAAAAATGTTATTTTAAGAAACTCATATTTGTCTAATAGTCGCGTGAGTGAAAATGTAATTGTTGGACCTTTTGAGTCAATAATAGATAAAAACGTTTAAAAGAGGAAATATGAAATTAATAGTTGGACTAGGGAACATAGACAGAAAGTATGACAAAACATATCACAATGTTGGCTTTAGAGCAATAGATAGTTTTGCTAGCAAAATTGATGCTCATTTTACAAAAACAATGTGCGATGCCGTTGTGGCAGAAAGTTATTATGCGGGCGAAAAATTGATTTTGATAAAACCAACAACTTATATGAATTTAAGCGGAATTGCCGTAAGAGAGTTTTGCCAAAAATTTAAAATTGCAATAGAAGATGTGTATGTTTTTGTTGACGATATAGACTTGCCACTTGGAAAAATTAGATATAGAGAAAGTGGCAGTGCAGGAACACATAACGGCTTAAAAAGCATTGTAAACGAAACCGATTCTACAAACTTTAAAAGAATAAAAATAGGCATTGGCAGAGACGAAAAATTTGCTGATCTTGCCGATTTTGTTTTAAGCAAAATTCCGCCAGAAAAATTAGAAATAATTGACCAAGAAATTGAAAATGCGTGTGAATTATTG
>CAVISZ010000010.1:0-8424 GCA_963645585.1 uncultured Eubacteriales bacterium | reverse complement strand
AAATTATTTACTTGTTTTATATTTTCTGCATTAATTTTTAGCACTTTAATTCCAAGTGTTTTTTCTAACTTTTTAGGGTCTACATTATATATTGCATTTTGAGGTTTTGAGGTCTCATTCACGACCAAAATGCACGGAATTTTTAACATTAAAAGGTCAAGAGTTAAATATAAATTTCTGTAAATATTATTTATATCTACTATATTAACAACAAGTGTATTTTTGTGTGAATATAAATAATCTACAGAGACTTCTTCTTCAAAAGAAAGAGGGGTTAGTGAGTAAATGCCAGGAAGGTCTACAAGATTAAATGTTTTGTTTTCATGTACAAATTTTTTTGTTTTGCTATCAACGGTTACGCCATGCCAATTGCCAGTATGTTCGTTTGATTTTGTAAGCGAGTTAAATAGTGTTGTTTTGCCTGTGTTTGGATTGCCAAGCAAAATTACATTGTTTGCTTCTATCATTGTTTTGATGTCCTTTTTACCAAAATGTTTTTTGCAATATCACTTCTGAGTGAAATTGTGTAGCCGTTTAATTCCAGTAATAGCACTTCGTTAAAAAAAGACTTATGTGCAAGTTTTATTAGCACATTTTCAAAAAAGCCCAATTCTAACAATCTACGCTTTATTTTGTTTGAAATATTTTCTACAAAGCCAACTATGTTTGCACTTTCCCCTGTCTTTAATTCGCTTAAAAAAACACTCATACAAAAATATATGAGTGCTTTTTGGTTGTTTATGCAAAGATTGCCTATTTGGTTAATTCATCGTTCTGTTTAGATTTTTCTGCTATTTGGCTATAAGTTTTGCTAGTGCCCTGAGATTTGTTATCAATTTTAAATTCATTTATTATATTTTGAACATTTTTTTCTGGAGTTGGTTCGCTAAGTAGCAACACATCTTGATTGTTTTCTATGAATTTTTTTAATTTTTTAGCACTGCCGTGTTTAACAATTTTTTCATATTCGCTCACAACTGTTTTACGAATAAACTCTTGTGCTTTTTCTTTGCCATACTCTTTGCTTGCAATAATTGTTCTGCATCTGTTTAAGCAATTATAGTAAGGCTCAAATTGTCTGCGTGCTCTTAAGCATAGAACTGCAGGAATAGAGAATATGTACAAAACTGGCATTGCAATAAAGAAGCCCGCGTTAACAAACATTCCCAAAACTACGCCCAAGCCACCTGTGACGCCAAGAGTTAAAATGTCTCTTGTTTTAAAGAACAAATCGTTATATCCTTCTAAAACTTGGCTTTGCATATCTAGTTCGTAATTGCAATAGTTTTCCATATTGGTTTTGGCATAAGAATTCCACTCAAGGACTCTGTTTCCGCCATACTTTTTAAGCATTTTTTTGAATAATTTTTCTTGACTGTTTAGCATTTTATCTGCCTCCATAATCTTATGTATATGTTAGCACAAATATAATATTTGTCAAGATTTTTATAGCAAAAAAGCAGGACAAAATCTTTACTGTAAAAAATTGATGTCCTGCTTTGGCTTTATTTAACTATTTTTACTGTGCCGTCTTGAGAAATCTCTAATTTATCACCAGTTTTGACTGTTTCTAAAAATTTTTCGCCTAGTTTATCAATGGCTATAATTTTAGAATTTTCCCAGTTTTTGGCAAGCACTATACCGCTTGCGGCAAGTGAGTCTATTTCTTCGCTAAAAAGCATTGCACTTGGGTTAATTCCCATTGAGCAAATTGTTTGAATTACCAAGCCACCTGTGGTTGAGCCAATTGTTTTTGGCAAGCACAATATTTTGCCTGTTATGTTCTTTTTGTAAATGTCGGGATTGTTTTGGTCACTTACAATAACTTGCTTTGCATTTTTTAATGCACTTTTTTGAAATGTTGCCAAGGTGTTTACACCTGCGTGGCTTACAACTGCCTCACCAACAAGTTCTCCACCCGCTATTACTCTGCCCTTAAAAATATTGCTATCTTTTTTCATACTTTAAGCCTCCTTACCACAAACTAAATCTAGCATTTCGGCATTGGTGTAATATCTGCTAGAAGAGTATGTTCTTAATTTGTTTGAGCATGTTGCAATTCTGTGTTTGCCTGCTATTGGATTGTTTGTGTACATAAGCGGACAAATACAAGAAATTTTAACGCCTGTTTTGCCAAGTTCTTTAAAAAGTTCGGTTTGGGCAAATTTTTGCCTTACTTGAGGGCTTGTTGTTAAAATTGTTCTAACTTTAACGCGTTTTGATTTGTTGGCTTTTAGCCTGTTGATTATATCATTTGCCCAAGTTTCTAATTGAGTATAAGAAAGGTGTGGGCAACCAATAAATGCAAGTTCTGCCTTTTTGTTTGGCTTTTTCCAAAGCACAGGATATGAATTTTTAACGCGTTCTAACTCAGCATCATCTATTACATAAACCTTAGCGTTTTCTTTAATTAGTTCTTTTTTAAGTTTTTTAGCTTCTGGAGTTAAACCATCTATGTGGAACAAGCCAACAGCACCATTTGATGCGGTGGCAGCACCAAAATCTTTTAAATAAGACTTTGCATTATCGTCAAGTTTTTTGCCCAAAAATTTGTCAAGCCCAACAACATATGGAACATCTTCCATAACCTTTAAGCCTATTGCACTGCCCAAAATTTGTGCTTCTGGAAGTTGAGATGTTTTGAGTTCTATTATCCAATCTGCCTTTCTGCCTTCATCGGTTAAAAGACCAAACTCTGGAACCTTGCCAAGTATGCAAGAGAATATATCTAGCATTCCGCTATTACGATTGCATCGTGCACCTAAAACTGAGTTAGCATAAACAACTGCCGAACTCTCCGCCCAACACAAAATGTCGCCATATTTTGGAATGTTGTTGACTTCGTCTAAATAGCAAGTGCATGTAAAATCGTCTTTACCTCTTAAACCAATTTTGTTTAATTGCTCCTCATAGCGTTTTTGCTGAGAATACATTATTTTGCTAAAAATTAATTTATTTAACGGACCGCATTTTACATTGACATAATCTATAGGGCGTGGGTCAACAGTGAACGGAATTTTGCTTTTTATGCCCGCATTTATTATCTCGTCCATAATTCTAAAAAGTGGTTTTATAAGTCCAATTCCAAATGAAGTAACCAAATGCCCCTCATGAGTTACTGGAATAAGTTTTTTAGCACCAAATATATCGCCGAACTCAACGACAGTTTTCATAATTTTTGCCATTGTTTCGCCTTGTTCGCCGTCTAATATTTTTTGCTCCTCTAAAGTTAATTTCATTTTTACCCCCAATATTTAACTTGATTTTTATATATCTCTACATCTTCTATAAGCAGTTTTTACTGCAGTGAACACTTTGCCAGCACGATTAGAATCGCCAACGTTGTAAATTTCATTGGCAACATGCTCCTCTTGCAATTTATAATACAACTCATTGTTAGAGACAGTGCCAAAGGCAATTATTGTGAAATCGGTTGGAATATCTTTTTGCTCGTACTGCTCTTTGATTTTTTTAGCAAGTGGGTTTTCGATATTTTCTGGCAAAATAGGTTGCCAAGTGTTATATGGATTTGGAACAGTTTTTGATACATTTTGGCTAACAACAACATTGTCTTTTTCTATTTTTAAAGTTTTAGTGCAGTTATATACTTTAACGCCCTTTTGCTCTAAATAGTGCAAAATGTGACCTCTGTTAGCGGTGCATGAGTTTGCCATTAAGTTTGGAGCAACATCTACAATGCTTACATTTTTGCCATATTCGTAGGCAAGCATGTATGCAAGTTCGCAACCATTATCGCCACCACCAATTATTGTGATGTTTTGTGCTTTTGAAATGAGTTTTGGATTATTGTACACATCAATTGCGTAGGCAACATTTTTGCCGTCTGCTCCTTCAATTTTTACCTTGTTTTGTTTTGTACCTGTTGCAACAACAATTGCATCGTACTTTTTAGATTTTAAAGAGTCTATGTTTGCTTCGGTGTTTAAATACAAGTTAAAGCGTTTGTCTTTTTGAAGCCCCTCAACCACTGAAACAAGATATTTTCTATAGTTTTCTATTTCATATTTAATTTTTGCCTTGCCTGCAGGAATTAACATTCCGCCAAGGGTGTTTGACTTTTCGTAAAGGTCGACCATATGTCCTCTTTGCATTAAGACGCTAGATGCAGTTATGCCTGCGGGTCCACCGCCTATTACTGCGATTTTCTTTTTGGTTTTTGCTTCTGGAATTTCACGCGAGAACTCAAACTCAAACGCTGTTCTTGGGTTTACTGCGCATTGAGGATGTCCGCCGTCTACGAACTCTTTTATGCACGCTTCGTGACAACCAATGCAAGGAGTTATTTGACTTACTTTGCCAGCATATGCTTTGTTTGGCCATTCTGGGTCAGCAAGAAGTGGACGTGCAAGCATTATCATGTCACACATTTCGTCTCTTAATGCTTTTTCTGCTAGGTCTGGGTAGCCAAGTTTTCCAACTGCTACAATTGGAACTTCTACGCCAGCGTTGCTCTTTAAGCCTATTTCTTTAAAATAGTCTTTAACCAATTTGCTAACCTCTAAGAAGCAACCTGATGGCATGCTTGATGGTGGATGTGGAAGCCACCAGTTATCGTAGCAACCAAGGTCTACGTCAAACATGTCAACGCCCGCTTTAACAAGGTTTTTCATGTATGTTAATGTCTCTTCTACTCTACGTTCGTGGCGGAATTTTTTAAGAGATTTAATTTCTTTCATTTTTTCGCCATAAGTTGCATTTAAAGCCAATGACAAGTCTATGCGATACATAATTGGATAGTTAGGTCCAACACGTTTTCTGATTTGTCTAACCATGTCTATGCCAAATGCTTGCCAGTTTGCAAAATGCCCCATTTTTCTGCGATTGAATGCTGGGTTGGTCAATTGTTCCATTAAATAGCCCTCATGACCATGCAAATATACGCCGTCTATTAAGCATGCTTTTGCATCGGCAGACGCTTGACCTGCATTTTTGATAATTCTTTTAATTTTGCAAGATGACAAACGTTTGCAAGGAATTTGAGGAATATAGTAATTTGGGTTCCAAGAAGCCGAAACAGGAAGTTTTAAAGAATTAACCAAGCATTGAGGGTTGCCAACTCTGCCAAGACCAGCGGTTAATTGAATAAAAAGTGCGGCTCCATTTGAGTGACAAGCATAGGCTAAATCTCTCCACCCTGCAAGGTTGGAACGGCTTTTATCTATTCTTGGGAAATATGTTAAATTGCCAAGTTCGGTTACGCTTGGGTCAACTTTATGGCTAACAGGTATTAAGCCTGTTGTAATTAAGCCAACACCGCCTTTTGCACGCTCTTCAAAATAACTGAGCATTTGATGATTTGGTCTACCACTCTCCTCACTCATGCTAATATTGCCCATTGGTCCCATAACCAAACGATTTTTAATGGTTAACCTATTGACGGTTATTGGGCTAAACATTTTTGTGTAAGGATACAATTTGTTTGTCATTTCTGGTGCTTTTTGTTGCATAAACCAGTCACCAAAATTTTCCATAATTTGATTTAAAACTCTTTCATCTTGAACATCGGTTTTTGGTTGTTCAGATTGTTCTTGATTTAACTCTTGCATTTGAGTTTCTTGAAGTTTTGTTTGTTGCTCTACATTTTGTGTTTTGTTTTCTTTATTTTGCATAAACTCTCCCTTATTTAATACTGATTACAAACTACATATAGTTTACCACAAGAAAAAATAAAAATTAAACAAAATACGCATTAAACAAACAAAAAATTAAAAAAATGCCACAATTTTAGACTTTTTTAAGCCCAAGTTGTGGCAAAGTTGATTATTTTAAATTACATAATAACCCATGTAATGAAATATAACAAAGTGCAAAAAGCAATTATGCAAGAAAAAATGATTGTCCATTTTTTTAATTTGCCGTCTCTGCTTTCGCCTTTGTTTTGAGAATAATAACTCTCTTGACCAGTTACAGCAGTGGCACCATTTTCATCGGCACTTGATTGCAAAAGTGTTGTAATAATTAAAGCAACGGCACAAAGTGCAATTATTCCTACACATATTCCTCTAACAACAGGAAAAACTGTTGTAACAAAATCGTTTGACGCAAGTAACATATTCATCATATTTTTTTACCCCTTTTAAACATGAATACAAAAGAAAACTGTGAATGCAAGCAAAATTGCAAGCAATAAAAATTGGCTAATTTTTAAAACATATTTTTTTGGATTAACATGCGTTTTAATAATTTGCACTACGCACATTATATCTAATATTAACAACAAACCAATAATTAAAACCTTAACAAGCGGGTCTAAGTTATTGATTGATGTTATTAAATTATTGAAAAATACTTTCATAACTCACCTTTAACTTTTGTATTTTAGCGTGTTTATTAACTATTGTCAAGAGAAACAAGAAAAAAACCTTAGGCGGTGAGGTTAAAACCTTTCTTAATATTACTCTAATGAAAAAGGTTTTTGATTATGGTATAAAAGTTCTAGTTGGTGCATGGCACGGGTTGAAGCAACATAGAATGCTTGACGGTCTATTGCTGTGTTAAAGTTTTCTTTATCGGCATCAACAACCATTACAGCATCAAACTCTAAACCTTTTACAAGGAATGTTGGGGCAAGAATTAAGCCGTCTTTATAGTCTAGCGTGTCTAAGTTTAAGTAGTGATATTTTATTTTATCTTTTAAAAGTTCGTTTAACTGCTCGGCTTGTTTTACAGATTTGCATAAAATTCCTATTGTTTTATTGCCATCTCTTTTGGCGTTTTCTGTAAATTGAATTATTTTTTCCAATTTATCTTGTTGGTTTAAATATTTTGTCCAAGTTACAGGTTTGCCATGTCTATCTACTATTTGAACATTAGTTCTTCCAATAATTCCATTTGCAAAAGTGGTTATTTCATAAGTTGAACGATATGATTTGTTTAGCATTACCATTTGGCTTTTTATTGTGTCTAGTTTGTTAAAGTCTTCTAATATTGTTGTTTCGTAGCCAGCAACATTTTGACCTGTATCACCCAAAATGGTTTTAATGCAAGGGAACATTTGGTTTACAATGTAATAATTTAGTGGGCTATAATCTTGAAATTCGTCAATTACCAAATGTTTGATTTTGTTATAGCGATTTATTCCAAATAGATATTGTTTTATATACAAAAGTGCAATTGCATCTTCAAAATTTATCTTTTTTGTACGTTTAAAACTTAGGGAATAATATTGTTTTAAGAATGTGTCATATATTTGATAAATATCTGGAATTGTCAGCATTTGTGCAAGAATTTTTTTAGCCTTTGCCTTGGTTAATTTTTGTTCAGGTTCGGCGGAGTCTACAATAAAGTCATTTATCCAATCCATTTTTATTGAAACGGGTTTATCTTTGTACAAATCAAAATAAAGTTGTTCTATTTTTTCTTTTTTGACAATTAAGAAATCATCAAACACAAAATCGGTTGCATGGAAATTTTCTGTGAAATAGTCTTTGCAGAATTTTATTATATCTTGACAAAATTGCATTGAGCCTTTTAGTTCGGCGTTTTTAATGTCAAGCGGATTTTCTAAAAGTCTTTCTACTTGCCCGGTTTTTGTTTCTATTTTTTCTTTTATGTTTAAATTCATAGAAACAAGTTCGTCCATGACTGTTTCGGCAATGTTTTCCTCGCCTAATTCTGGCAAAACATTTGAGATATAATCTGAAAAAAATTTGTTTGGAGATATAATTAAGATTGATTTAGAGTTTAAAGTTGTGCGATGTTTATATAAAAGATATGCAATTCTGTGAAGTGCAATTGATGTTTTGCCTGAGCCTGCAACGCCCTGAACAATCAAGTTGTTTGGAGTATCGTTTCTGATTATTTGGTTTTGCTCTCTTTGAATGGTAGAAACAATGTTCTTCATTTTCTCACTTGATGTTTTTGCCAAAACTTCTTGCAATATTGAGTCATCAATTTTTATGTTGCTTTCTAGGCAGAATACAATTTTGCCGTCCTCAATTTTGTATTGTTTTTTGCTTAAAATTTCGCCTTCAACCTTTTCGTTGCCCTCACCTACATAATAGTAGCCTTTGCCAACATCAAAGTTATAATAAAGTTCACTAAACGGAGCACGCCAGTCTACCACATAAATTTTGCCGTCCTCTTTTATGCCTTTTAAACCAATTCTATAAGACAGCACTTCGTTTGGAATTTTAAAATCTATTGCTCCAAAATATGGTGACTTTCTTGACGCTCTTAAAGATACAATTTGATTAATTCTTTCTTTACACTCATCGTCCAGCATTTCCATTTGGCTTCTGGCAAACGCTTTTTCAGCGTTATCCATTTCGTATATGCTTTCCCACATGTAGTGTTGATTTTCTTTCATTCTGTCGAGCAAGCTTTTGTTATCTGCCTCGGCTTGTTCAATTTTTTTGTCTATGTTATATAAGACTTCATCTAAAAATTTTTGTTCTTCTTGAC
>CAVISZ010000009.1:0-2102 GCA_963645585.1 uncultured Eubacteriales bacterium | reverse complement strand
AATCTATTGCGATAATACCGCTGTTTACTAAATACTCATTGATAATGTCTTTTAATTCTGTGTTTTTTATTTCTTTAAAATTAATTTTTTCTTTTTCCATTGCTTTTATTCTCCTTTGTCTTTAAAAATATTCTTTTTCAATTTTGTTGATTTCTTCTTGTGTTATTCTTTTTTGTTCTTCTGTTAATGTCTTTGGTGCCAGTCCTAAATTTCCTAACGCTCTGCATAAACTATCATAACCGCCGTAAATATATTCACAATTTGATAACTCATATGCTATCGCATTTCTAAAATATGCCTCATCAGTCATTTTTTCATGGTGCTGCTGTTCTATGCTGTTATATAGTTCTTTGAGTGTATTATAGTCTTGTTCGTCTTTGTAGTAGCAAAATGAGATAAAACTCGCATAGTGCCAATTTTCTTTTTCCACTTGTTCGTGGTCATTGTATATGCTAACCGCCTCGCATTGTTTTTGATAGTAGTTATTCAAAAAGTCCATTTTGTTATAATAATCTGCATAATCTTTTAATTCGCTTTTGAGTTCATCCAGTGAAAATAATTTTGTGGTTGCTCTTTTTGTCATCGTGTTGATGAGTTCTTGCCCTCTTTTGCTGTTGTATTGTATTTGTTCGTCAATATACACTAGATGTGTATTTTTATATACAAATAATGTAAGCCCATAATATGGTTTTGTGTTGACAAAATAGCCGTTAAAGTCTTTTATTTTTATTTCTTTTGTTGCGTTTTCTTTTGCTTGCTGTTCTGTTACTTGTTCTAGTTGTTCGTATTTTTCAATTTTTAATGTTTTCATAGTGTTAAGTTCCTTTATATCTCAAATGGCAATATGTCAAAGTAAAATGCAAGTTTGCCATTTTCAAAAATTTTGTTGTTATAATAATTTGTTTTAAAAAATGTTCTTTGTGTTTTTTCATAGTTGTATTGATTTTGTGGGCAAAGTTTTTTCATTGCTGTTATATAATCTTTTGCAAATTGTTCCACTTTGTCTTGTGCTTGCTCTTCGCTGTCAAATAACTTGTTGGTCGGTTGGTTAATCGTTCCAAATTTTAACTCATTGATTATGATTGCATATTTCGTCATTTTTGTTACTCCTTAAATTTATTTTTATTAAACATCTATTTTGTATGGTTCTATTTGTTCGGCTGTTATAGGGTTATTCAAACTTTTTGGATATATTAAGATAATCTCAGTGCTTGTTGTTCCGTCTGTTAGTGGTGCAAATTTCCACTCAAAAAACTTCAAAACATCCTTTTTAAATTTCCCATAGTAACTTAAACAAATTCCGTCTAATAGTGTTATAACTTCTGCAACTTTTTCAAATTCTTTTTCCATTGTCTTATACTCCTTTAAATAATTTTTAAAATTTTTTGTTGCATTTCGGTGGGGCGACTGTTATGCTTTCCCACCGTCTTGCTTTTTGTTTGTGTTATCTGTTAGCCCAGTATCCGTATGTTGTTATATGATTTTTGTATTTGTTCCAGTAATTTTTTAATCTTGTTGTATATTCGTCTTTTTGTTGTTTATATAATGTTAAAATGTCTTGTTTTTCGTCTGCTGTTAATTCTCTTGTGATTTTTTCGCAAAGTGGATTTTCCTTAAATTCCCAGTCATCCATAACACTTACATAAACATTTTTAAGATTGCCATTGATTGCAAAATAAAATTTGTCGTACTCATGTTCTGCTTTTTCTTTTAAGTGGTCAAATTTGTTGCAATTAAAACGATTGTGCCATTCAAAATTTTCAAAATTGATTTCGGGTGCGTCATATTCGTCATTGTAATATAATGTTTTTGTTATAGATAATTTATTTGCTTTTTCAATCTCAAAAATAAAGCCGTCTGTTGTTTTATAATAGTTATATTGTTTTAATATAAAATCTTGCATTTTTGGGTCTTGCCATTCGCTTTTTGCAAAATTTATTTTTTCTTCTTCTGTTAATGGTGTTAAACTTTTTAAAATATTTTCTTGTGGTTGTTCTTGCTTGCTGTTATGCAAAATTCCGCCACCGCTTAAAAGTTCGCTAGTATTTGCCAAAGATAGTGCAAAATCTTTGTTTTCTTGTGTCAATCTGTTATACCAACAT
>CAVISZ010000008.1:0-4558 GCA_963645585.1 uncultured Eubacteriales bacterium | reverse complement strand
GGTAAACATTAAAACATTTAAGTTTTTTGAAAAAGGTTTGGAAAAAATCTTTTTTACAAAAAAGTTTTTTCCAAAAATTTTCCAATAAATTTCAATAAAATTTAAAACAAAAAAGGAAATGTATGAATATTTTAATTGCAGGAATAAATGGCAAAATGGGCAGAGCGACAAAACTGGAAGCACTAAAACGCGGTCACGAGGTGGTTGCGGGCATTGATACTGCCTGCGACAAGCAAAACAATGTGTATGCGGATTTCATCTTGCCCAAAGCAGTGACTGATAAAATTCAAGTGGTTGTGGACTTCAGCTTGCCAAGCATCTTGGAGGAGGAACTTGGCTATTGCGTAAAGAATAATAAAAAACTTGTAATCTGCGCAACGGGACATTCGCAAAAGCAACAAGAATTGATTGAAAAGGCAAGCGAATATATCCCAATTTTTAAAACAACTAACACCTCAATTGGCGTGGCTCTTGTAAATAAAATTTTGGCGGAGAACCTTGACACTTTAAAACAGTACGATATTCAAATTATAGAAAAACACCACATACATAAAAAAGACGCTCCAAGCGGAACGGCAAAAACCTTGCTAAACACACTAAAACCCTTGGGGCGAGACATTTCCTGCCATAGCCTGCGTGCGGGCACCGTGTGCGGAGAACATCAAGTTTTGCTGTTTGGTGACGGCGAACAAATTACAATCACGCACACGGCAGAGTCCAGAGCGTTGTTTGCAAGCGGGGCAATAAAAATTGCCGAATTTATGCAAAACATAAACTCGGCAGGACTATATTCTATGAATGATATTCTAAATTAAATTTTTCTGTAAATTACGCCTAAGGTCTTTTTGCCACAATGCACGCAAATTGTAGGGCCAGCATGCACTGCAATAACCTCGTTAAAGCCTTGGTCTTTTAAAATGCTAATAATCTGCTCAACAATTGGCATGTAAGACGAGTAGGCAATAAAAGCAATGTCTTTTTGAGCAGGGTTTTCTTTTAATAGGTCTGCAACATATTTTAAAAGCGAACTTTCTATACTGCCCATGTACTTTTTGGTGACTTTCATTTCGCCATCAACCAAACTTATTCTTGGCTTAATTTTTAAAATGTTGGCACCCAAAAGTGCAAGAGACGAACATCTGCCACCTTTGTGTAAAAATTTGAGCGTGTCAATTAAGAATGACGCCTGAATTTTGTCGACCTCGGACAAAAGTTCATTTTTTATTGTCTCAACATCTTTGCCTTCGGCAATTTTTTGCACGCAAGACAAAACCAAAAGCCCAGAACCGCAGGTGAGCGACTTGGTGTCTATAACCGTCACCTTGTTTAAACCAATCTCTTGGCTTGCAATAAGAGCGTTGTTGCCTGTGCTAGAAATTTTAAACGATAGCGAAAAGTGGAAAACATGGTCGCATTCTTCAAGCATGTTTTCAAAATGCTCTACGTACTCATATGTGCTTCTTGCGGCACTTTTGGGCAACCTGTCTGTTTTTTCAATAAACGCAAAAAGGTCGTCTTGAGTAATGTTTACTCCGTCCTCGTATTCTTTGTCGTCAAGCGTTACAATCATTGGCATTAACTTGATGTTGTATTTTTTAACTAAATCTTGTGGTAAATCGCAGGTGCTGTCTGCGGATATTCCTATTCTCATAATTGCTCCTAGTAAATATGTTTGAAATGTTACCATTTATACACATTTTTGTCAATGTCTAAAAAGGCATGTTTATTTTTGAACTATATACCTTTAATTGTCCAGTCATGCTGTAGTTCACATTTAGCGTGATGCCTTTTGTCATGCTGTATGTTTCATATTGCTCAACCTTGTCTATATATCCAGTTGTTTTGGAAACATAATATTTCACTTTTAGGCTTTTGTAGTCTACCTTTGACGCACCTGTTTCTTTGTATATGGCGTTGATGTGAACTTCTGGGAACACTTTGTATACAAATTCGGCAATGTAATAGTTTTTGTTGTTTAAACGGTCAAAACTTGCAAGCATTGAGTTTTGCTTGGTTGGAAGCATTGTGTAAGTTTTAAGCCTGTCGTAGCACTCATCGTTCAACTCGTCTCTTGTGTAGGTGTTTTTGTCACCCTTGCTTAAGTCGTACTCGCGATTTGAGTTCATGCTGGTTTTTATGCGGGTAAATGTTTCATAGTCGGGCGAGGTGATTCGCTCGTAGAAGGTTTTGCCAAGCGAGCTTTCGCATGTTGCGTAAATTTCACAGGCAAATCTGTTGTCGCTAAAATATTTGGTGCCTTGAATGTTTTGTGCAACGCCCATTGAAACACCGCTTGATGCAAACTTGAAAACATAATGCTCTACTTTGGAAAGTCTGTCAAAAGCGTCACTTATGCAGGTGTAACCGTTGGTGTAGCGTGGAAGTTCAATTGTTGGAGAGTCAGGCTCGTCTGGTGTGGTTGGGTCGGTTGGTGTTGGAGTTGGCTCTGGTACGTCAGGCTCAGGGTCCTCCGCGATGATTGGTGGTGGAACAACGGTGTTGTCACCATTAATAAAGAATGCGTCAAATACAAAAAATACACTTATAAACAAGACTGCAAAAACGCACACAAACCACTTTTGCCATGTTTTTATCATAATATATATACCTCTAAATTTGTTATTTAATAAGTTGCCATTTAAAATTGAATATTTGTTTCAATTTGCTGGGCTAAAAATTTTGTGGTGGTGAGCGGGGACGCCCCATAGCATGTTTGCCCTCCCGCGGGAGGGCAAACGGGCAATTTGCCTTTAAAGCAAATTGCCACAATTTAACCCTCGGGTTAAATTGAATGCTATGGGGCTGTTTAACCATGCTCCAAGCCTTTTATCATGCCACCTTTTGCCTTTAAATAAAGGCTATTTTAATATTTATTACGCTTTTGTAAGCGTTAAAGTCAAATTTTGGTTGTTTGAAAATCTTTAAAGCAAAAAGAAAATCTTTTGCCCTACATAAGTAGATTATTTGCTCAAACACTCATATATTACATTATAAGTCGAATTTTGTCAATTGTTGTATTGACTTCTCGCTTTTTAATGGTATACTAAAAGAAAAAGGGGAAGTTATGAAAGAAAAATATACAAAGAAAAAACATTTGCCTTTAAATGTGGCAAGCGAGCAATCTTGGGAACAATATCACCAAAAGGAAAGACGCTATCACAACACAAACGCAAATTGGAAACAAACAATGGCAGAATTGCCAAACTCCGAACTTCAAAAACTTATGTTCATGTACGCCTTAGAGGGCAACAAAAAAATGCTTAAATTTTTGGTCGGCAACACTAATGTAGATGTTAACATGGTGGACTGCGATGGCAACACACCTCTTATGTTCGCAGTTAAATCAGGTCAAAAAGAGGCAATTGAATACCTTTTGCAAAAAGGTGCTAAAATCAACTATATAAATGATATGGGCTTTTCGCCTCTCCATTTGGCAGTTAGAAAAAACTCTTTAACACTTGCAGGTTTGCTTTTGGAATATGGCGCAGATGTAAACCTTGAAGATAAATATAATCAAACTCCAATTTTTGACGCTGTTCAAGAAGATAATGGCGACATGATAGACTTCCTCGTTCTAAATGGAGCAAAAATAAACCAAAGAAACAAAAACGGCAGAACTCCGCTTATGGTTTCCGCTTTTGATAAAATGCGTCAAGTTGCAATGTGTAAACTTGTAAAGCATAACGCAAATGTCCTTGTTGGTGACCTAGACGGCAAAACCGCACTAATGCACGCTATAAATAACAATAACGGCAAAATGATAGACATCTTGCTTAAAGCAGGCTCCGATGTAAATCACCACGATAAATACGGTAACACCCCTTTAATGATTTGTGCAAAACGCGGAAATCGCGAGGCAATAAGAGTGCTTGTAGGATTAGGTGCTTGCCCAATTGATGAAAACATAGACGGTCAAACCGCACAAGACATAGCAAAAGCATGCAATCATAGTGGCTCTGCAGAAATTTTGGCAAAAGCCGAAAAAATTTATCGCTCTAACATAACCAAAGAGCAAAAACAAGAAGCATTGCAATCTTTTCTAACCCATAACCACCACCCAAACTCTTGTCAAAGATAAAAAAATCCGAAAAAACATCGCCCTATGGTGCAGATTTGCCGTTTACGGCAAATCGTAGCACTTAGTGGGCGTGTTTTTTCTTATTTCGCACCAAACGCGAAAGTCGCTTCGCTTTGTTTCGGTGCGAACTCTCGTGCGAAGCGATTGCTTACGGAGAGAATAAGACTAATAAATTAATAAGTAAATTACAACACTTTGTTATTGTTTTGGGCAGAGTGTTTTTTTGTATGCTATTTAGTTAAAAAGTAATATACTGGGAAATTTGAAACCTTTGCTCCCTGTCAGGGGAGCTGTCGGGCTAAAGCCCGACTGAGGGGTTATCCTGCTTTATTACTAAAACTTTGATCATATAAAAGTTTAATTAGAAAAATAACAATTGCTATTCACATAAAAATTTATAAATAAAACCCATTTATTTTTTCAATAGGCAGGATAACCCCTCAGTCAGTCTATTTTTCTTGCGAAAAAGTCGACTGCCAG
>CAVISZ010000007.1:0-13309 GCA_963645585.1 uncultured Eubacteriales bacterium | reverse complement strand
CTTTCTCTCGCAAGCCTCGCATCCATTTTATCGCGGGGGGGGGAGAAGTCAACTATTTTTTTCATTTTTATGAAAAACGGGGTGAATTTTTTAATATGGAGCGGTTTAGAAATAGAATTTAGTAGAAAAACACAATTTTTTAACCCTCCCGACATGCACTTTGTTTTCAAAGTGCATACCACCCTCCCTTGGCAGTGAGGGGAAACGTGTCAGCAATCTTTAGCGTTGAAAATACATTGGCAGTGAGGAAAAATGTATTGACAAACTTTGACAATAAAAAACACCTTAAGATAACTTAGGGTGTTTATGATATTGCTCATTTCATTCACAATGATATTACTCACTTTGTTCGTAATGATATTATTCGCTTACGCTCATAATGATATGCAATTGAACCTTCATTTTTGCAACAGCAAAAATCTCATTGCGAAGCAATATCATTACGCAGTAATATCATTGAACCGACAGGTTCAATTTCATTGTAAAAAAACGGAAAGCCTTTTATAGGCTTTCCGTTTTTTTACTTGGTGGCTCACTGGAGGCTCGAACTCCAGACCCCTTGATTAAAAGTCAAGTGCTCTACCAACTGAGCTAGTGAACCATACAATGTTTGCCGTTATTCAAACGACTTTGTTATATTATCACATGTATAAAACAAAGTCAACAATTATTTACAAAAAAATAAAAAATTTTTGAATAAGTGCAAAACATTTAGCAAATTTAAGCATGTTTATATATACAAGCATGTTTTAAATTATTATCTTTACTCTTCTGGCGGAGTAAACAACTCTTTAATTTCATCAAGATTTTCGTCTTGATTTGCTTCTGGTGGAATTTCACCAAAAGCGTCATCGTCTACAACTTTTACTCTATTTTGTTCTTGAGGTTTTGTAAAGCGTTTATCTTTATCAACAAAGGTTGTATATTCGCCTATCCAGCGGAGTTTGATGTCCTTTAATTCACCATTACGGTGTTTTGCAATGCTTAGTGTACAAATGCCTGGCTCATCCTCATTAACGACATCATTATACATGTCTGGTTTATATATAAACAAAACAATATCGGCGTCTTGCTCAATTGAGCCTGACTCTCTTAAATCGGAAAGTTGAGGTTTATGGTCGCCTTTTCTTTGTTCTACGGCACGTGATAATTGTGAAAGCACAATAACAGGAACATTTAATTCCCTTGCTGCAATTTTTAAGTAACGGGTCATTTCTGACACTTCGTTTTGACGGCTTTCTACTTTTGACTTACCTGACGACATCAATTGAAGATAGTCAATCATTAAAAGGTCTAGCCCGTGTTCACGCTTTAATCTACGGCATTTTGACAAAATTGACATTGGAGTGTTCATTGAAGAGTCATCAATATATATGCCTGTTTCGGCAAGTTGTTTGTTGGCAGTCCACAAACTCTTCCATTCTTCAACAGAAAGTTCGCCCTTTAATGCTTTTGCCATGCTAACCGATGCAACTGAGCAAATGGCACGTTGAGCAATTTGAGTGCGAGGCATTTCTAGGCTGAAGATTGCACATTTCTTTTTTTCTTTAATGGCAGCGTTGGTTATAATGTTCATAGCAAAACTGGTTTTACCAACACCTGGACGGGCAGCGAGCAAAATAAGGTCTGAGTTTTGAAGTCCGTTGGTTACGGCGTCAAAATCTTTAAAGCCTGTGGCAATGCCTTTTATGCCGTCTTTGTTTTTGCTTAGGTTGTCAAATTTTTTAATAACGTCAGAAAGTGCTCCGCCAATGTGAACAAGTGAACTGCTTTCCTCTTCTTTGCCTATTTCAAAAATCATTTGTTCGGCGTAGTCTAAAGTTTCGTCCTTATCGGTTGAGTCATATGCTTTTTCTATTATCTTTTGGCTTGAAGATATAATTTTACGCAAAACTGAGTCACGTTTTACAATGTCAACATACACCTTAAAGTTGGCAGCACTTGGCAAAATGTTTGTTAGATTTGTTATATATTCTAGCCCACCAACCGATTGAAGCAAGTTGTTATTGTCTAACTCATCGGTTAACGTAACATAGTCTATTGGTTGATTTTTTGAAAAGACAACATACATTGCGTTATAAATTTCTTGATGTGCTTCAAGATAAAAATCTTCTTTAACCAAAGTGTTTAAAATGGAGTTTGCAGCCTCGTCATCAATTAAGCATGCACCAAGAACCGACTGCTCCGCCTCTATGTTATATGGCATCATTTTTGCCTTTACGTTTTTTTGTTCCATTGTTTTTCCTCTTTTTTGTTTTCAGTTTATATGCAATTAATCTCTAAATGGGTCATATTTGCTTTTATCATCATTTTTTTCTTTGCGTTTTTCTGCAATTTTGTTTGCTACAACCATGCTTAAAAGCACAAACGCTCCGCCTGTAACTATTGTTGCTAACATTGTTAGCCACTGAGGTGCCTTTATTATGGTTAAAACAGTTGCAACAACCAACATAAATGGCAACGCAATCAATAAATATATAGCTCCGCGTTTTATTGACTTTTTAAAGTCATATGGCGACATATTATTACTCATTTTTCCACCTTTAAAGTATTTTACCAAAATAATATAAAATTTAAAAGTAATTTTGTCAAGATAAACTTAAATTGATTTAAAACAACATTTTTGCTAAAAAAAATCTCAAGTAAAAAAGCATTTGTGAACATAATCGCGTTTTTGCGAGCAAAAAATACATTTTTAGACAAAAATCGCTATTGCAATTGATTTTTTTATACAATACAATGTTTTTAAAGTATACATTTTAGTTATGCAAGTAACCACATTTTGACAATTTTATTTGATAGCAACTTTCGCTTCTTTACTGCCCTAATTACGCCATAAATGCTATCAATTTGAATTTGTTAAAAAATTACTCTCACACTTGTAAGAACTTAAGTATGTTTCTCACATAAGTGAGACAATAGAGTCATGAAATTATTTGCAGAGAATTTAAAAGAATTAAGACAAGAAAAGAATTTAGGGCAAGTTCAACTTGCTAAATATTTACAAGTTAGCAAAGGCATTATAAGTTTATGGGAAAATGACCAAAGAGAGCCATCTATGTCATCACTTATTGCAATTGCAAAGTTTTTTAATGTAAGCATTGACTATTTACTAGGCTTAGAGGACTAATTTTTTAAGCAAATAAATACATATTATTATGGTAAAGGTTTGCCACGTTTTTATAATAAAGCAAACTAATTTTGTTATGCAAAAATGCTTACAAAATGACTTAATACAAAAAAATAGGCTTAAAGCATTAAACACTTTTTAGCCTAATTTTTTGTTAAATTTTATTCTTCTGCCATATCGAACTGACTGTTATACAATTCGGCATAAAAGCCGTTTTGTTTTAGCAAGGTTTCGTGATTGCCTTGTTCAACAATGTCGCCGTCTTTTATAACCAAAATGACATCGGCATTTTTTATTGTTGACAATCTATGAGCAATAACAAAAGATGTACGATTTTGCATAAGTTTATCCATTGCCTGCTGAACCATGATTTCGGTTCTGGTGTCTATTGACGAAGTGGCTTCATCTAAAATTAGCATTGGACTATTTTGAAGCATTGCTCTTGCAATTGTTAAAAGTTGTTTTTGACCAACAGAAATATCGCTATTGTTGCTTATTTTGCTATCATAGCCGTTTGGAAGTGAGTTTACAAAGTGAGTTAAGTTGCAGGCTGAGCAAACCTCGTCTAGTTTTTCATCGGTTATGCCTTTCATGTTAAACACCAAGTTTTCTCTAAGAGTGCCTTCAAAAAGCCAAGTATCTTGCAACACCATGCTAAACGCATCATGCACCTGCTCGCGAGTTAAATCTTTTGTGTTTACCTCGCCAATTAAAATTTGACCATCGTTTATTTCAAAAAAGCGCATAAGCAGGCTTACAATGGTTGTTTTGCCCGCTCCTGTTGGTCCAACAATTGCAACCTTTTGCCCTGGTTTTACATCTATTGAAAAGTCGTGAATTATCTCTTTATCGGGGTTAGAAGGATATGCAAATTTAACGTTTTTGAATTCTACTTCACCGTTATAGTTTACATTTACTATTGGTTTGTTAGTTTCGTCTTGCATTTCTTTTTCGTTTAAGAACTCGAACACGCGTTCGCTTGATGCACCTGCAGATTGCAAGCCTGTCATGCTTTGAGCAATTTGTGCAAGTGGTGAGCTGAACAATCTTACATATATAATAAACGAAGTAATTGTTCCAAGACCTATTGTGCCATTAAGAGTTAAAAGTCCGCCTACAACGCACACTGCAACAAAGCCAAAGTTGCCCACAAAATTCATAAGTGGTTGCATAAGTCCTGAAAGGAATTGAGACTTAAAGTCTGTGTTTTTAACATTATTATTAAGCACGTCAAATTTTTCTTTCACTTGTTTTTCGGCATGACTAACTCTTATTACATCGTGACCTTGATACATTTCCTCTATATAGCCGTTGATTTCGCCCAAATATTTTTGACGCATTTTGAAATATTTTTGTGATTTAGCCATTATAACGCCCATAAGAGCAACGCCCACCAAGGTAGACAAAATAGCAGTTAAAGCCATTGCCCAGTTGGTTACGAACATCATTATAACGCAACCTATAAGTTGGACAACGTTTAAAACAAGAGTGCCAACCGAGTTTGCTAGCGATTGCGATATTGTGTCAACATCGTTGGTGATTCTTGACAACACATCGCCATAACTATTTTCTGTGAAATATGAAAGTGGAACTTTTGAGATTTTTTCGTCTATTTGTTTTCTAAGTCTTTTTGACATGTATTGAGTTACTGACGAGATTATAAAATCTTGCAAAAAGTTGCACACTGCACCAATCAAATAAATAACCGCTAAAAATATTGTTACTTGCAATATGGCGTCCATGTTGATGCTTGTTGCAAGTCCGTTTTTGATAAGGTCGGTTATTTCACCAATTTTGTTTGGTCCAATTATTGTAAAGATTGCACTTACTGATGCAAGCAACAAGGCAAGCACAACCCAAAACATATATCTTTTACAAAAAACAAAAAGTTGTTTGAATGCTTTTTTAGAATTTTTTGCTTTTTGATTATCATTTTTCATTCTTGGCATACCATCACCTAACCTTCTAATTCCTGTTTGGAAAATTGTGACAACGCTATCTCTTTGTAAACTTCGCATGTTTTTAAAAGTTCTTCATGCGTGCCTTTGCCTGCAATTGAGCCGTTTTCATCAAGCACCAAAATTTGGTCTGCATTTTTTATTGTGCCTATTCTGCTTGCAACTATTACGCATGTGGTATCTTTTAAATTGGTGCTTAACTGCTCGCGTAGTTTTTTATCGGTTTTAAAGTCTAGTGCGGAGAACGAGTCGTCAAAAATTAAAATTTCTGGCTTTTTAGCTATTGCTCTTGCAATGGCAAGTCTTTGTTTTTGTCCGCCAGAGATGTTAATTCCGCCTTGTGAAATGTCGCTGTTATAGCCATTTGGCATGTTTTCTACAAAGTCTTTGCCTTGAGCAATTTCAATTGCTTGTTCTATGTCTGTTTGTTCCAATTGTCCTTGTTTGCCAAAAGCAACGTTGTTTGCAACTGTATCGGAGAACACAATTGCTTTTTGAGATATGTAACCTATCTTGTTATAAAGCGACTCAAATGTGTAGTCCTTTATGTTTTTATCATCAATTAGGATTTCGCCGTCTGTTGCATCGTAGAGTCTTGCAATTAGGCTTGCAAGTGTTGACTTGCCTGAGCCTGAAGCCCCAACAATTGCCAGAGTTTGTCCTTTTTCTATTTTAAAGTTGACATCTTTTAAAATGTATTGTTCGCTATTTGGATATTTAAAGTCAACATTTTTAAACTCTATTTCGCCCTCACCTTTTAAAGCATTAGAAGAACCTTCTACAACTAAAACAGGAGCGTTTAAAACTTCGCTTATTCTTTTTGCAGAAACTTCGGCTCTTGGCAAAATCATGAATATCATTGCAAGCATCAAGAAACTCATTATTACATACATTCCGTAGGTTGAAAATGAGACAACATCACCCAAAAGTGCAACACGTTCGGCAACTGGAGCGTTGTTTATTAGCCCAGAGCCAACATAGTAAATTGCAAGCGAGAGCCCGCTCATTACAAGCGAAAGCACAGGGAACAAAATTGCAAGCATACGCAACGAGAACAAGTTTGTTTTTGTTAGGTTTTCATTTACTTTTTCAAATTTTTGTTGTTGATATTCATCGGCATTGAATGCTCTTATTACTTTTACGCCGTTTAGGCTTTCTTCTGCCACGCGGTTGATGTCGTCAACTTGCTTTTGCATCTTTTTAAATTTTGGCATAACAAAAGCAACAACAACCACAACAGTAACCAAAAGTATGCCAACTGCACTCATTACAACAACCGACAACTCCCAGCTTTTGCCAAAAATTTTAACAATTGCCCAAATTGCAAGAACAGGGGCTTTTACCATAACCTGAAAGCCCATGGCAATAAGGTTTTGTATTTGAGTTATATCGTTGGTTGTTCTTGTTATTAGGCTTGGCACAGAAAACTGTTTCATTTCGGCAACGCCAAACTCTGAAATTTTGCTAAAAACATTGCCTCTAAGTGAACAGCTAAAACTTGATGCCACTTTGCTTGCAAAGTAGCCTGTTATAACCATCAATAGTGCACTGCCCAAAGCACAAGCAAGCATTTTAAGACCTGCTATCCAAATTTGAGACATTGATGTTCCGCCTTGGGTTATTAGTGTTGTGATTTCTGCAACATAGTCTGGCATGGTTAGTTCTAACCACACTTGCCCTACTATTAAGCCAATACATATAAACATTAAAAGCCAATCGGTCTTTTTTAAATATTTTAATAATTTAATCATTTTGCTTCTCCTTGTAAGATGTTTGCGTTTAATTGTTATACAATTAACGTTAGAAATATATACCTTTATTTGAAGTTTGTCAAAGCATTTTTTTGCCACAAAAAAAGTACAACAAAAATATTTTATGCAAACATGCTTACTTATGCCCACTAAACATAACACAATTTTTGATTGTGTCTAAAAACTTTTTTTCATTATCTTGCAACCTTGCATTTAAAACGAGTAAAAACTTGTTTAAAATTTAATTATTTGACAAAAAATCAATAAAAAACAAAAAATTTTAATAAAACACTTTACAAATTCAAAAATATATAGTAAACTTGCACAGTATTTTGAATATTGGGGTGTAGCCAAGCGGTAAGGCACGAGACTTTGACTCTCGCATGCGTAAGTTCGAATCTTGCCACCCCAGCCAAGTAAACAAAAAGAAGGAAAGCTAATTTAGGCTTTCCTTCTTTTTGTTTACAATGAAATTGAACCTGACGGTTCAATGATATTTTTTGAAAATTAATTTTTCAAAAAATGATATTGCTTCGCAATGATATTTTTGCTGTAGCAAAAATGGAAGTGGACAATATTTTTGACAATACTTTGCAAGACATTACTTTGCAAAAAATATATGACAATAAGCGAAGCGTTTGACATATATTCATTGACAATTGACAATAAGTAAATAAAATGAAATCTCATAGAAAATTGATGTTTAATTAACATCATTAACAAACATGAGTAAGGAAGTTTGTGTTTACACAAAATCACTTAAAATTGTGACAACGCTCTCCAAATTTTTAACAATGAATGATTATAAATAAATTAATCGGGTTTTAGAAGATTTAAAATAGCTTACTTTATATCTAAGAGTTGTTATTTACAACTTGAATTTTTTGTTAATGTATGTTACTATGTAAGTAACATGGAAATTGTATGAAGTTATATTACAAGGTTAAAGAAGAAAAACTAAACCAAGAGAGCATTAGGAGATAAACATGTCTACACAATTTACACCATTTAAGTATTTAAAACTAAATATAAATAAAATTAAATTTGATTGCAAGCCAGAATATATACCTGAATATAAACTAGCATTTTCTAGAATGCTAGACCGTCTTGACAAATATTTTACAGAAAACAAATTATATGATTGTGGTGATTATCAATCATATGTAGAAGAGATGATTAAGCCAAACAGCACTTTTTCTTTTAAAATTGATGATGAAATTAAAAAATTAGGTTTTGGTGGTGCTCATATAAGAGCATTAAATGGTGAAAGAATCATTGATATTACGCAAGACAATTTGGGTAAAGGCACACAAACCGAAGGCATTTTATGTCATGAGTTTTTTCATTATTTAACATTGGGTCCCAAAAGACTAAAATATGAGAAAGACGGAAAAAGAATTGAAATTGAGTTTAGCATTCCTAAAGGTCAATCTAAAGAATATGTTTGGAACCCAGGCAACTCCTCACCTTCGCCAGATACTTCCTATATAACTCCATCTGTTGAGGCAATGAATGGTGACTTTATTTGTGAAGCAATGACAGAGTTAACCAAACAAAAAATATATTCAACAGCTGAATCTAGCCCAGCATATACACCTTTAACTCAAATGATGTCTTTTGTAAGCAACATGGTTGGTGCGGACATTAGCACAAGAGAATTTTTACAAGGAAATTTAAAATCATTCTATTCTGCCATGCAAAATACATTTCCTCAATTCATTGACTGTTGTGATGAGTTTTATAAAAAATTTAAATTGAATGCTCACATTGATTACAAAAGAGACAAATCATATATAGCAATTCAGGATACATTTGTTAAAAATTATTTACCATTACTTGACCAACAACTAAACACTCAAAAATTAAAGCCAAGCCGTGTTGCTAAAATTCTTGCAACGCTCTACTCTGCCCCTATAGCTAACAGACAATATGATGCTATGATTTTGTCTTTAAAATCTCATTTAACAGTACGCCAAAACTTGCCAACCGAGCAACGCAAAATGTTTAGTCAACTACTTAACAAAACCATTTCTGAATGTGCTTTGCGTGATGCCAATTTGTTTGCACTGCCAAACGATGCTCCAAATGTAATTTTTAAAAAAGAAAATAATGATGTTGCTATAAGCTTTAACTCAAGTCCTTACATTTTATTGAGAGATTTGCCAAAAAGCACCAACACTTCCACTACCATACAAAGACATGATGGCTCAGATATTGTTCAAACAACTTTTAAATTAACCGACCAAGGCTTTTATGAAATTACAGACAAAAATAACAGAACTGGTGAAACACAAACTGTCAACTTGATGTTTGATGCTAAAAATCCAGACAACGTGCTAATTTCAGATAAAGCAAAAGGCACAAAATATCAAATAGCTATTAACAGAACAAAGGTGGCAAGAGAAGCCAATATTGAAGAAAATCTGAACTTATTAGACAATTCACAACATTTAGCCACCGTACAAAATATAATTAGTGCTATGCCTGCAAAGAGTCACTTTGATATTAAAAAAGTTATGTCTAATGATGGGCATGAATATTTAATTGCGACATTAAAAGATAAAACAATGTTTGTTAAGGTTGATGGAAACGAATATAAACTTGTGAATGTTGTGTCAGAATCTAAGCTACCAAATATGCAAGTTTGTGACAAAATTCGCTCTGGTGAAAATGATACAGGAATGATTGGTTATTTGCCAACTAATTTATCAACAGACGAAGATAGCATTGCTTATAAATTAGCCGATGGAACAACTTTTGTGCAATATTGGAATCCAACAAAATTAACTTATGGAGAACAAGTAACACCATTTGCAAACTCGCCTGAAACTAGAGTTATATCAACCAAAAATGAAGTTTTGTATTCAAGTTCTAACAAATCTTTAGACTCTGTGTTTGAAAAGCCAACAGCAACTAAAACTTCTGTCAACAATTCTGCAACCGCTAGCACTTCTACAACAAACAACACATCTTTTAACTTTCATATCATTAAACGCGAATTAAAAGCAAAAGATGTGAACGCTGAAAAAGAAGCTCTTGAAGAGAGCCAAAGAAAGAAGGCCGAAGAACAAAGAAAACAGCAAGAAATTGAAAAAAGACGTGAAGAAGAAAAGCAACAAAAAAAACTTAGCAATGAAGAAATTGCTCGCAGAGATAAAAAATTAGAAGAAGAAAGACAACAAAGAGCACAAAAAGACGAGGCTTTAAAACAAAAATATAATGAATTACAAAAACATATTTCTAGTCAACAAAAAATTTATGACGAATTTGGCATTGATATTACAGACATTGTAAACAGACAACAAAGTCAAGGAAAAAATATTAGTTATGGGAGAAACAGATAATGAATTTGGAAAATTGTATTAAGAGAATGAAAGAATTTCCCGATATTTTTACGATTATCCCACAACATGCTCAAAACGTAAGAAAATATTTTAAATCCAACTTTAATTGCTTGCATGTTCCAGAAGATTTTGTGGCATATATGACTCTTATTGATGGATTAAAATTAGATGGCTTTAGTATATTCTCTATTCTTGAAGACGACAAACCATATTCAGTTTCTACCTTCGATAAATATTCTAATGATGAAATGACTTCCAATTTTATGAACAGATTAGATGTTTCTAGTAAATCTCAATTATTTATTTTTGCCACAGACAGCACAGGTGGAAAATATACATTCAAAAAAGATAAAGATGACAATCATGTTTATTATATTCCAACCAATAGAGATATAAGTGTTATTATATTTGATAGTTTTTCACAAGTTTTAGGTGAAGCCATTGAAAAAGAATTAGATAAATATGTTTAATAGACAATTTCTAAAATATTTGATTAGTTAGTTAAATATAGCAAAAACCCTTTAAGTAAAATTCTTAAAGGGCTTTTTGTTGTTAAATTTATGTTTTTAATGTTTTTCTATTTAAAATAATTAAATGTTATTTGAAGTTAAATTATTTACAAGTTATTTTACACTAATTTTTAGTTTAAAAAACATAAAAAATATTTACCACAGCCATCTTGAAATTTATAAAGAGGTGTGATAAAATATAAAAGAATGATAAGAGGTAAAAAAATATGAAAGATAAGATGTCAAAAGAAACAAAAAAATGTATTGCAAAAATAGAAAAAGAAATTGAAGTTGTTAGAGCAATGCAAAAGCGTTTAATTAAAAATATGCAAATGCTAAAAGAAGAAGAGGCTGACGACAAAGAGATTGAAATTATGCAAAAAGCGATTTTAAGCTTAGACAAAGTTATTAAAGATGTTTACGAAAGAGAAATTCACACTTGCAAGTGTGAACTTACCGCAATTGAAAACATGACTGAAGCTGAAATTACAGCCTTAAACAACATGGCAAAACAACTATATACAAAGTGGCAAATGTATGCCGACCAGCTTGAAAATCAACTCAAAATGAGTAAAAAACACAACAAAGACGATGAAAATTATAGATAAAAAATACTGCTTTTGCAGTATTTTTTTATTGATTATTTACAAAGGCCTTTTTGGGCTTGTTCAAATTTAACAACAATTTTTAAAACCTCACCAGACAAGTACTTGTATGCTTTGGCTTTAATTTCTTGAGGTATGCCGTAATATGCTTCGGCTATAGAACCCGTTATGCAACCCATGGTATCGGTATCTCCGCCAAAACTTACTGCAGTTTTTACAGCGTCTTGAAACGAGTTTGAAATTAAAAATGCAAAAATTGACTGAGGCACAGAGCCTTGGCAAGTATCGTCAAATCTATAGTTTTGCTTAATGTCGTTTAAATCAAATTTTAAGTTATAGTAATTATTTTGAATGTATGTGCAAATTTCTTGTTTGGACTTTCCTTTTAATGCCAAGTACACTGCAACTGCCGTAGCTTCGGCACCCTTTATGCCCTCTGGGTGGCTATGCGTTACCATTGTTACAATTCTTGAAAGCTTTTTAACCTCATCTAAAGATTTTGCAAAATATGCCACACTACTAACCCGCATAGCACTGCCATTTCCATATGAGTTATATGGTTTTGTGTTTTTGCTCTCTAGCCAGTTTGTAAACATGCCCCCATATCCTGCAGATGGATATTTGTGCCCCATTTCTTGCATATTTACAACAGCAAGATTAGAAAGTTTGGAATAGTCACCATTACACTGCATAAGTGCTTTTGCAATGGCACAGGTCATGACGGTGTCGTCAGTAAAATGACAGTCCTGACCAAAAAACTCAAAATTTTTGTGCTTGATTCCTCTAAACTCAAAGCGGGAACCAACAATATCGCCTATAATTGCTCCTAACATAATTATCCTTTTATTTAAGTTTACAAAATAGGAATATTTTTTTCAAGCATATGATTTAAATTTGTTGTATAATTTGACATCTTTTGGCAAATGTTGTAGCATATACTACAAGAAAAAAGGAGATTTATGAATAAGGATATTAAAGAAGTTCTCTCAAGTTATGGTCTTATAATTGAGGGAGACAACGCTTATGGCAATTTAAAAGGCTATGAGACTAATGTTCAAGTTAAGTCGCTTAACGCTATTCCGTTTATTATGCACATATCATTTTTTGCAACAAACGAGCAAAGAGTGCAACTTGAAGAGAAATTTAAGGAGCTTGGAACCAAAAACTTAAAATATAGCTTTACATATTATGGATTAAGCATTGGTCTTAACGCCCTAACTGCAGGAAAACTCGCAAGCAACTTACCTACAATTTTAGATTATATTTTTGCATCTTTAAAAGAAGTTGAAATTTTGGGATTTGGCTACTGTCCTGTTTGTGGCAAAGAGTTAGATGTGGCTGAATCAAAAGACATTAAGGTTGATGGTTTTACAATCACAATTGACAAAGATTGTTTTGAAAAAATCAACAACGAAATTGAGCAAGACAATTCTGAGTTTAAAAATGCTCCAAACAATTACTTAAAAGGTTTTTGTGGTGCTTTAATTGGTGGTCTTGCAGGCTTTGCTGTTGCATTTGGGTTATATATGGCAGGAGTTATTTCTGCTTTATCGGCTTTTGTTGCAATTGCTCTTGGCATTTTTCTTTACAAAAAGTTTGGTGGAAAACAAAACAAAGGCATGATTATTATTGTTGCATGCACTACTCTTGTGTTTATGATTGCATCAATATTTGCAGTTTATTTAACCGCTGCAGGAATGGATGCAAGAGATGCAGGACTTGCAATGAACGCTTTTGAAGCCTTTGGCACATGTATGAAAGATGCCGAATTTGCAGGAATGTTCTGGACTGACCTTGCTTTAACTGTTGTTTTCTCTTTAGTTGGCATTGTTTGGGAAAGCATTACAATAGCAAGACAAATAAAAAGACCTAAAAAATTTGAATAAATGAATTTTAAAACCCGCATACTTATGCAAATGTTTGCATAAGTATGCGGGTTTTTGTTTCTACAAATATTTTTTATTTGTTGCAATATGATTGCATTTTGTTTTTATTTTGAACTTACTTTTAAA
>CAVISZ010000006.1:11314-12597 GCA_963645585.1 uncultured Eubacteriales bacterium | reverse complement strand
GATTTATCTTCTAGGGCTAAAATGACATCTTTAATTTCATCTTTTGAGAGAGTTTTTGGCAAAAAGCCTTTGCAGAACTCTATTTGTTTTTTGATATAGTCTACTTCTTGAGTGTTATTTACTTTTTTGTAATTTTCGATAGATTCCTCTAATTCTTTAATTAATTTTTGAATTAGCACTGCCATATCTGCGTCTGTTAATGGCTCGCCCTTTACTCTTTTATCAACTTCTAAAAGTTTTGCTCTACTTTTAATTACACTTATAATATCTTTAACTAAAGTGTTTTTATCTTTAAATGCTTGCACATTTGCTTTGTTTATTTCTTCTAAAATCATAAATACTCCTCTAATAGCATTATTCTAGCACTTAATAAAAATAAATGCAAGGCAATAGAAGTACAATGCTGTAAAAATACAAAAAACACCCCGCCTATGGCAAAAATAAATTTGCCACATAAGCAAGATGTCTTTACTTAAAATATTAAAATTAAACTCACTTTAATAATTAAATGCTAAATTATGCAATTGTGAGTTGGAAGGCTGGACGAACTGCAAATTCTCCACGAGGAGAATATGGATAGAAAATCCCATCAGACTCAACAAAGTACGCAGCTTGATCATTAATTATTGAACGAACCCACCAAGAAGCAAGATTTGTAGTATCATTGCCGCTAAAAGCAATAATATTTTTATAATATTGTCTTTGATAATTCTCTGAAGATAAATCATTTGGTGGAACATCGACATTATTATTTAACAAACTTAACTCAGAATACGATAGTAACCAAAGCTTTTGCCCCGAAATATTACATTCATCAAAGTCATCTTCTTTATCTGCAATATCTCTTGCAGTGATTTGTGTATAAATAGTATCAGTAGTAGCGTCTATATGATAATCTTGAAAAAATGTTCCTGACGAAGATGTAGTATCTGAAATGTAGTTTTGTATTGTGCTGCCAGCATAAACCATATCACCATTACTATCGTAACTCATACTGCCCCAAGCATACTCGCTTATAAAGTAGTATGTTCCGCTTGGTAGAGGCTGTCCTTCATTGGCAATTTTATCTGTTACTGCGACCATTTCACCAGAGGAACTTTTTTGTGCAAATAGATACCAACGAATTGGTACAGTGTTGTTATTTGAATCAGTGTATGTTCCCATTTTTAAATAATTACGACTTGAAGTCTTTTTATTACTATCAGAAAAAGATGAAGAATCATATTCGGTTGTAGATGCAGCAGTGGCTGAAGAATCATAAATAAATTCATCAACTAATGACC
>CAVISZ010000006.1:9429-11304 GCA_963645585.1 uncultured Eubacteriales bacterium | reverse complement strand
ACCTTGTAATTCCATCAGGTGGTGGAACATAACGTCCAACCTTGAATGATAGTTGCAGTTTGCCTACAAGAGAATCAATTGCTAAGATGTCTTGCTCTGATATTGTGAGTCTGACAATTATTGTTTTTGCTATGTTACTGCCCGTTGTGTCTAATATAACATCTTCGGAATTTTTTGTTACATTTATGGCTCCGCATGTGACTGTTGATGTAATTTTGTCAGTGCCACTTAATGCAGAATCATTGGCAACAAATTTTACATCATCGGTCATTACAACGCTTAATTTATATGCAGAATTATTTGTAAATGTAAGCGTTACTGTTACAACATTGCCACCTGTTATGGTGTCGTTAAAGTTGATAGCACCAAGTGGATGAGTAATTGGTGTTGAGTCGGTTGCCTCGTATGATTTTTCAACAGTGCTAATGTCTTTAATTTCTGCGTCCGTTCCTGTTGTTGAGGCACAATTTACAACGCTTTTTAATGTGAATTTACAATTGTTTGCAGTAAATCCAACATTTCCGTCAACCGATAAGCTTGCATTTTTTATTGAATATACACCAATTGCAACTGCACAAATGCACAAGCAAATTGTTACAACACGCAATAGCAACCTAAATTTAGTTTTAGATTTCATTGATATTCTCCCCTTTTTAATTAGAATGCACTGAAATTATTTTATTAATCATATTTTAATTCTTACCATTGTAAGATGTCAAATATTTTCTTACAATTAAAAGAATTAGTTTTGCAAATGATGTTGTTTAATGAATAATGCTCCAACGGCACACCCACGCCAAGTGGCATTAATTCTTCATTCTTCACTCATCACTTTTCATTTGCGAGTGTATGCGAGTTTTTTCGCAAGCCTCGCACTCATTTTATCGCGGGGGGGGGAGAAGTCAACTAATTTTTTCATTTTTTTACCATTTGGTGATATTTTTTTGAGTTGGAGGTGGTTAAAGACAAATTTTAGTGCTTAAAACAGTTTTTTTAACCCTCCCGCCGACAATTTTGGAGCAAAATTGTCGGCACCCTCCCTTGGCAGTGAGGGGAAACGTGTTAGCACGCTTTTGCGTTATAAATCATTAGTCAGTTGAAGAAAATATTTTGACACTGCTTTGTGTTAAAATCATTTAGGCAGTGAGGGAAACGTTATGACATGCTTTTACGTTAATAGCCTTTTGGCTGAGAGGAAAACCCAATCAAACTTAGATGATAAAAAACACTTTGAGATTTAAGCTCAAAGTGTTTAAATAAAACATGAATTTTTTTCGTGCATAATTCATAAATAATAATTCTTTAATTATCATTAAAATTAGATAATAGTTAATTCTTCTTATTATTATTTTGCTTATTATAACTTCTTCCGCATTGGTCTTAAAAAGCCAAAAGATGAATAGAAAATTGTTTTTTTTGCTAGCAAGTTTGCTCCAATTTTTTTATTGCTTTTTGCAATTCTTGTGAGTATGGAATTTCAACTACAATTTGTTTTTTTGTTGTTGGTTGAGTAAATTCAATTTTGTAGGCATGCAACATTTGTCCCGTTGTTTTAAATGTGCTATCTTTTACACCATAAACCTCATCGCCCACAATTGGATGATTTATAAATTTACAGTGAACTCTTATTTGATGTGTTCTTCCCGTTTGAAGTTTAAACTCCACCAAAGTATAGTTTCCAAAATGTTTTAAAACCTTGTAGTGTGTCTCCGCAACTTTACCCTCACCAAGAGGATAAACCGACATTTGTTTGCGGTCTTTTTGGCTTCTGCCGTAGCCTGTTTTTATTACCCCGCTTTCCTCTTTAAAATTGCCTTTACACAAAGCGACATAGTATCTATGGCAAGATTTTGTTTCAATTTGCTTGGCAAGGTC
>CAVISZ010000006.1:6968-9389 GCA_963645585.1 uncultured Eubacteriales bacterium | reverse complement strand
GATGTGTCTTTATCAAGTCTATGAACAATGCCCGGTCTTATTACACCATTAATTCCGCTAAGGTTTTTTAAATGGTACAAAAGAGCATTAACCAATGTTCCTGTTTGATTGCCGTTTGCAGGATGAACAACCATGCCTTTAGGTTTATTAATAACCGCCAAATCATCATCTTCATACACGATGTCAACATCAATGTTTTCAGGCTCTACATCTAGTTCTTTTGCATCAGCAACACTAACCAAAACATTATCACCTGTTTTAAGTTTTTCGCCCGCTTTTACAACTTTGCCGTTAAGGGTTATATCGCCATTTTCTATTAGTTTTTTGACATATGACCTTGTTAAATCAGGCATGTTTAAAGAAACAAAGGCGTCAAGCCTTTGTTTTTCATCATTTAAAGTTACAACAAAATTATTTTGCATTATTAGCCTTTTTTATTTTTATTTTTGATTTGTTTTTTTGCCCTTAGCACCACTTTTTCTGCGTTTGTTACCGCTCTTTTTTGCATTTTGTTTTGAAGCGTTATTTGTATCTAAAGTTGTAACAAAGTTAGGCTCTGACACTTGGTCATTTTGAATAGTTTTATCAGTGTTTTCTTGTTCGGCTTGCAAATCTTCAACCTGTTTTGTTTCTTCTAATGTTTGTGAGTCTTGTTGAACATGCAATTCTTGATTTTCAGGCTCTGAAGATGATTGTAGCTCTAAAAGTGTTACAGGTTCTGCAGGCAAAGTATCATTTTCTGTTTCAGTTGTTTGGTCGCTAATTACACTACTCTTTTCTTCTTCATTTTTTACTGCATCATTTGCGGTTTTTGTTTTTGGAGTTTTTTTACTTGATGTTTTTTGCTTTGTTTTATTTGAGCTTTTGCTTGAAGATTTTTTGGTTTTTGCAATCTTATTTGAATTTTCAGCAGGTTCTTGTGCCACTGTACTACTTGAAATTTGGTAATTTTCTACAAAATCTACTGCGTCATCACTTGCTTCCATTGCTTCGGCACGTTCAAGTCTTGGCACAACAAATATAAAATAAACACACAAAAGGAACACGCCCACGCATATTGCCATATCTGCAATATTAAAAACAGGAAATTTCATAAATTCCAAATTAATAAAGTCACGGACATAGCCAAATCTTAATCTATCTAGCAAGTTACAAAGAGCTCCGCTCAGCAACAACCCCATTGAGATTGCGTAAAAATAGTTTTTGCGTTTAAGTTTATAGTTAAAGAATATTAAAAGACCTAAAAACAATATCGATATAACAATTAAAGCCCAAGTTGCATTAGAAAAAATGCTCCATGCCCCACCTGTGTTATGTGTTGAAACAATGCCAAAAAAGCCTTTTATTGCTGGCAAGGTTTTGCCGTCAGATAAAAACTTTAAAATAAGGTCCCAAAAAGCAATTGTAATGCCTGTTAAAAACATTACTGTGCCATATCTATTTTTAAACAAGAAATTTTTTCTTGCAGTGCCTGATTTTTCAAAAAATGTTTTTACTTTGCTCATATTATCCCCTATTGAATTATGTAAATTGCATCATCTACTTTTTGCATAGATTTATCTAGTCCATAAACTGCACCCGTTAAAAAGTCAAGCGAGCGAGTTAAATCGCTTTGTGACAAACCTAGCATATTTACAATAACCGACTCGTCCTTTTTTATTTTATCTATAACCTTTTGCACTTCTACTTGAGTTGTGACTTTTATAACATCCAAGGTGCCATTAATGGTTGTTTCATCTTTTACAACGCTTTCGTTTCTTATTGTGTCTAGCGTTTGGTCTTGCTCTTGTTTGTCTTTTTCTGGTTCGGTTGGAATTTCCGTTTCGTTTAAGTCATAAGATGCAAAATTTGGTTTTAATTTTTGTTTTTTATCTTTTACTTTTACTTGTTTTTCTGGCTTGGTTGGTTTTTCTTCATCATCTTCAAATCCAAGTCCTTTTAAAATTTTACTAAAAAAACTCATATACCACCTTTGTATACGAGTTTAATAGTTTTTTTTTATTATGTCAAACAGTTGCAAGATTATTTTTAACAAATAGCACTTAAAGATATTTCTTTTGCATTATTCAATGCAAAAAACGTACTCCGAATTTGCTTTGTGTGAAGAGCCAAGTTTTATGGTTAAAGAATCATCTGAATTTTGTAAAACTTCATCTTCATCTTGAGTTTCATCTGCTGTGGTGTTGGAATCTTCATGTTTTTCAAAGCCAATTTCGCCATCAATTGAAACATCGGCAGATTTTGCCGAATAAACACCCGTAAACATAGCAGCAATACACAAGCAAAGTGCACAACAAACTTGAACTAATATGCGTTTATATCTACTCATTTTCATGATTTCTCCTTTAGTTAAAACACATTAAAATATTACTAGCTTTATTTATTTTCGCAAATAGTGTACTACATGCTAAAAGTTCTTGT
>CAVISZ010000006.1:717-6958 GCA_963645585.1 uncultured Eubacteriales bacterium | reverse complement strand
GGGAGATACTTCTTATGTCGTGGAGTTATAAATAAAAAAACAAAGCAAATGTATATTTAAAGTGATGTGTTTCACTTTAAATAAATTTGCCTTGTAAATTTTAATGTTTTTGTTAGTCGTTAGAGTAAATAATTCTTCTGCAATGTTCGCACTCTAAAACGCCCTTTGCTTTTAGGGTTGCAAGGTTTGCGTATGGCAATTCCATTCTGCAACCGCCACAAGTTTTATCTACGCATGGAACTAAAACAGGGAAAATGTTATCTTGTCTACGTTGTTTATATTTTGCAAGAATGGTTGGGTCAACGCCTGCTTCTAATTTTTTTACTTCTTTTGTTTTTTCTGCAATTAGAGGTTCAATATCTTTGCTTTGCTCAGAGAACAACTCTTTATGTTTTGTATATTTGTCTCTTGCAAGGTTGTATTTTTTGCGAGTTTGTTCAAAATCGTTTAAAACTGCATTAACTTTTTCTGCTTCTTGAAGCAATTTCTTGTCTAAAATTGAAAGATTTGTAACTATGTTTGATGCAATTTCTTCCATGGTTTCTAAGTCTGACTCGCTAGCAGTTTCTAGTTTTTTACCAATTACAATATTTGCAGATTTGATATTATCTTCATATGTTTTTTTCAAGTTTTGATAACTTTGCAAAAGGTCGCCCGCTTGTTTTTCTAGTGCGTTGCTTCTGTTTTGAGCGTCTTTTACAACGGCAACCATTTGTGTGTAAATTTTTTTGTTTTCATTGTTGTTTAATTGACGCTCTAATTTAATTAGTTCGGCATCTTTTTTTTGGTATTCCAAAATTGTTTTTAAATCCATACTATATCCTTTTAATCTTCCATAAAGCCTTGAAGTTTTTTGCTACGAGTTGGGTTTCTTAATTTTCTGAGTGCTTTTGCCTCAATTTGACGAATACGCTCTCTGGTTACGTTAAACTCTTTGCCAACTTCTTCTAAAGTTCTTGAATGAGAGTCATCTAGACCATATCTTAAACGAATAACCTTTTGTTCACGAGGGGTTAAGGTGTCTATAACCGCAATTAATTGCTCTCTTAGCAAGTTTTGAGCGGCAACCTCTGAAGGTGATTTAATTGTGTCATCTTCAATAAAGTCGGCTATTTTTGAGTCGTCCTCTTCACCAACAGGGTTTTCAAGACTGATTGGGTCTTGCGCTATTTTTTGAATTTCGGCTACTTTTTCTTCTGAAATTTCCATTGCAGCTGCAATTTCTGCCGATGTTGGGTCTCTGCCAAGGTCTTGAAGCAATTGACGCTTAACCCTTGTTAGTTTGTGTATGGTTTCAACCATGTGAACAGGTATTCTGATAACCCTTGCTTGGTCTGCCATTGCTCTAGTTATTGATTGACGAATCCACCAAGTTGCATAGGTTGAAAATCTGAAGCCCTTGTTTGGGTCAAATTTTTCTACTGCTTTAATTAAACCAATATTTCCTTCTTGAATAAGGTCCAAAAATGCCATGTTGGTGCGTCCTGAATATCTTTTTGCAATACTAACAACCAAACGCAAGTTGGACTCTGCTAGTCTTGCCTTTGCATATTCGTCACCTTCTTGGGCTTTTTTAGAAAGTTCAACCTCATCATCTGCCGACAAAAGTGGCACTTTGCCAATTTCTTTTAAGTATATTTTAACAGGGTCGTCAACGCTTGCACTTGCAACAAGGTCTGAAAAATCTTCTTTGGAGATATCTGCAGTGGCGGTTTTTATAACTCTTATGCCATTGTCTTCGAGTTGCTTAATAACGCCGTTTATTTCATCGGCGGTTGCTTCGTATTTTAAAAGTTTGTAGTAAATGTCCTCTTCGTTAATTGAGCCTTTTTTTGTGGCAATTTCAAAAAGTTTTTTACATTCTTGTTCTAATTTCTTTTCCACTAATCTAAATCCTCCATGATTTTATTCTTTAGTTGCCTTGTTATTTTGCTTAATTTATTTAATATATCTTTTCGTTTGTTGTTATCTGTTTCTTTGTGGAATTGGTCATTCAAATCAGATTGTTGTTGTTTTAAATCTTTTTCGACAATATTCCACACACATTCTTCATAATACTTTTCATTATTCCCATTATTTTCAAAATTATAGTTAACAATATCAACCAAATTTGGCTCGCTATCAAAATCAAATTCGTCATAAAGGGAACTTATTTTAAAGTTTTTGTCATCGGCTCTTTTTGCCATTATTAAATTATACAGTTTAATGTAAGTATCGTTTTTTAAATATTTTTTTAGGTTAAAATTATAATTTACATACTCTTTTTTGTAAAGCATTGAAGCTAAAATAAACTTTATTGCTCGGTTTGTTCCGTCCTCTAGGTTATATACATCTTTTGGTTCAACATCTTGTTTTGTTTCTTTAGGAATGCCTCTGTTGAACAAATCTTGTTGCAAAATATCAATTGGAACGCCACTTATTTGCTTTATGTGTTTTAAATATATTTGCTTTTCACTGTTGCTACCAAGTTTGTCTAAAAGTGCTAAGGCTTTTCTTATAAATTTTGCCTTTTCGTCAGATTTTGAAAAGTCAACGTTGTTTGCGACATAATCTATCTGAAAGTCTATGTAGTCTATGGCACTATCTAATAGCTTTTGCATGCTAGGGGCACCAAATTCGTTTATGTATTCATCTGGGTCATGTCCGCCTGGAATTTTTACAACTCTAACATTAAAGCCTTCTTCGGCAAGCACATCAACAATTTTGTTGGTGGCGTTTTGCCCTGCACTATCTCCATCTAAACACACAACAACATTGCTAGAAATTAATTTTAATTGTTTTGCATGTTTTTGAGTAAATGCTGTGCCAAGGCATGCAACGGTGTTTTTAAAGCCAGCCTTGTGCATAGCTATAACGTCCATTTGACCTTCAACAATAACAACATAGTCAAACTGTTGTTTTGATTTTAGTTGCCGTACCAAGTTTAAGCCAAAAATGGTGTTGCTTTTATCAAAAACAATTGTTTGAGCGGTGTTTCTATACTTTGCTTTTGTTTTGTCATTTGTTAAAATTCTTGCAGAAAAACCAATACATTCGTTATAGACATTAAAAAGTGGGAACACTAAGCGATGCGCATAAACATCATAATAATCATGGTCACCTTTTTCAACAATTCCCGCCATGTTCATTTGCTCATATGTAAAGCCTTTTTGCTTTAAGTAATTTGGCATCTCGTTAAAATCTATTGAGTAGCCAATGGCAAAATCGTCTAGCTCACGCTTGGTTAAACGGCGTTTTTTTATGTAATCTTGAGCAGGTTTTGCCACGTTTTTGTAAAGATTTTCTATGTAATGATTTTTAGCTTCGTTTAAAATTTCAAGCACAACATCTTTGTCTTTTTTGCGTTTTTCTATTCCGTTTTGGTCTTTAGCCGAAAAATTTGGCACTTCCATGCCAACCGATTTAGCTAAAAGTTCAACCGCTTGCATAAAATCGCAAGACTCGATTTTTTGCACGAACTTTATTACATCGCCATGTTCTTTGCAACCATAACAGTGAAAAGTTTGTTCATATTCGTAAATTCTAAAAGAAGGTGTTTTTTCCATGTGAAAAGGACAACACGTCCAATAGGCGCGCCCTTTTTGCACTAAATGGCAATATTTAGAAATAACCGATACAATATCACACTTGCTTTTTAGTTCTTCTAACCACTGTTTGAAATCTTGATACAAAACACTTAACCCTTCTAACAAATCTTACATTTTTATTATTCGCCACATTTTTTAAAATTCCTTTATTTTTGTAAAAAAATTTTTTAAAATAGCGATTTTCATGTGTCTTAAATGCGTTTTTAGCTTTTTATAAGCCAAAAATGAGAAAAAGGACCTTCTTTTAAAAGGTCCTATAATTTTAATACATATATTTTTTATATGAGGTGTCTCCTGCTCTTTTCTTTTTAACTACAATTATAACAACAATTATTGCAACAAGCCCCAAACCGCCAAGGGTTATCCATAACCACAAAAGGTTTGCAGATGTTTTTTGAGACGCTTTTGTAAACACTGCAGTAAGCAAAATTGTGTTTGTATCGCCGTCATTTTCAACTTGGAACGAGCCTGCATACTCATCGCCAATTACGCCTGTTAGGCTTAGACGAGAGTTCATATACCACCCCTCAAAGACATATTCTGTTGAAAGTTCAGAAAGAGTGATTATGTGAGACTTTGTGCCATATCTAATTTTTGTGGTAAAGCAATTAGTTACCTTGTTATATGTTAATGTAACATCGTCAACAAGAACTTTTGCAATTTCTTCAGTTATATCTTCTTCACTGCTGAGTTTAAAACGAATTTCTATATCTTTTACATCACGAGTAAAAAGCACATAAGCACTAAAAATATAGTTTTCTGTATAGTTGCCTATATTAAAATATGTTAAGGTTGTGTCGGTGCCATTGCCAAACAAAATACAGTTTTCATCAAACGTCCAAGTAAGTGCTCTTAAACTTTCAAAGTTTGCTTTTGCAGGCAAAACAGGTTTTTCGGAATCTTCTGAGTCATCTGACAATCTTTTATAAGCCAAGAACCAGTCCGCTTCTTTGGCATAATCTGAGTTAACATCAGCAGTTTCGTAAGTATAAGTTTTTCCATAAACCATATCTACTGTAACTTTTGTGCTAGACTCAACCGCCTCGTTGTTTTTTATTTTGCCTGGAATAAACGATTGTTCATCAACTGTTAATTCATAAACGCTTATTTCAAATTTGTACGAAATTCTATCAAGCAAAACAGAATACTCGCCCGCATTTTCTGCTTTTACATTTTTAACTTTAAATATCACCGAAGTTGGTTGTGCAACAGTTTCATCTTCTGTAACTGCATTACATTCAACTTGTTGTCCGTTTAAAGACTCGTTATTGTCTATGGTATAAATGGTTGTGCCGTTTAAGCAAAGACCTTTTATATAAAAATACTTATCAAAATTTTTCTCGGTTGTGATTTTTGCTTCAATGTTTAATTCTTCTCCATAAGGCACACTTGATGTCATGGTTGAAATCACAACAGGTGCGTTATCACTTAGCGTTGGAGGGTTTGATAATCTTAATGTATTAACACTTGTTAAAGAACTAAAGGCAACATTGTAAGTTTCAAAAATTTGCAAGTTTGGAATATAATTATTTGTTCTGTGCCAAATGCTATCTAAATTCCAATCGTAGGTTGCACTCTCAAAAAACCACTGATTGGAATTTGCAATATTGGTGTTAATAAAGTTTTCTGACTCAACAACAAACACGCCTTGATAACTGTTTTTAAATAACTCGTTGGTCATGTTTCCAACATAGTTATAACCAGTTGAAATTGCATTTACTTTGCCGTCATTTGTTGTTAAAAAACCATAGATATTTTTTGATGAAATTGTGCCTTGCATATAACCTATAATTAAACCAAGGTTAAAGTCATCATCTGTGTATGACAAAATGCTGTCATTTTTAAAGTTTAAAATATTGCTGAAAATTTTTGTGCTAGTTGTTAATGTTTTGCCAACAATAAAACCAAAATTTAATGATTTGTTGAGTGTACGGTCAAAATTTACAACAACGCTATTTGAGTTTGAATTAAAATCTACAATGTTATTTGTTACAAGTCCACTATCTAAAGCACCAATCAACCCGCCAATATTAAAACTTGCTGAATATGAGTCTGCAATTAAAACTTCTATATTGCAATTAGTTATAATGTTATTTTGAACAGATGCTCCTGAAGTTTTGCCTGCAAGAAGCCCAACATTTAAATTTGGTCTAAGTGCGTTTTTTGTTGTTTCGGTTGTGCCAAGAACAATATTTTCAGCAGGGAGAATTTTACAAGAATTAATTTCAATTTGATTGACATTGCTATCTATTATTTGCCCTGCAAGAAGCCCTATATTTAACTCTGAAGATGCGGTTTGTGCGGTGTTGTCGTTAAGCATCATGTTTACGTTTTTGATTTGCACTCCATAAACCTCGGCACTATTAATTGTGCCTGCAAGAAGCCCAAACGATGTGGCACCAGTTACATCAAATGTTAAGGTTTTAGCACTTGAATAAACCAGTTTTAAATTAAAGACTTTTGCCCCCATGCCAATTGACTTAAACAGTGGAACTCCGCCATTATCTAAAGTGCAAACAATTGTTGCTCCGTTACCATTTAAAGTGCCTTTAAAGTCAAAATCTAATGATGAAGAATATGAATAAGTTTTTCCTCTTTCTAAAGAGCAATCTTTGGTTGCATCGGTTACAATTGATGAAATAGGAGTATAGTTA
>CAVISZ010000006.1:0-707 GCA_963645585.1 uncultured Eubacteriales bacterium | reverse complement strand
AGTTATCATCTGCAAAAACTTGCACATTTCCCTTTAAAAGACCTGTGCCAAGAAGTGTAAAACTAAATATTGCAAAAATAAATAACATTAATTTTTTTATATTTTTCACTGTAATTTAATTCTCCATTATAATTATTTTCATTTGTTTTAGTGTATGCAAATTATTATTTCTAAAACATTTTAACACGAAAATATTATTAAAACAAACAAAATAAAGAAATAAACGAAAAATTGCCATCATTTTTTATAGATTAGAAAAAACATGTTCTCCCAAAAGAACATCTCTTTTTGGGGGGAAACCACATAATAGAAAACCATAAGGGCAACATAGATTAATTTATCTTTATTAAAAAAGTATTAAATACCTTATTGCTCTCCGTAAGCAATCACTTCGCTCTGGCAGTACCGACTTCGTCAAAGCAAAGCCTTTTGGCTTCAATTTTGGCAAGCCAAAATTTATCGCTTTATGGCTTGCTTTTCCTCTCCCCAAAAAGAACAACTCTTTTTGGGGTCCCCATAGAATAAGTGAGGACGTTTGGTCGGTAGATAAGAAAAAATGTGCCCGCTAAGTGCTACCTACACACTAGGGCAACATATATAATTTAACTTTATTAAAAGAGTATGATAAGTCTTTATTTACTTCGTGAGAAACTTCTTCGCACGAGAGTTCGCACTGCGAACGAAGAATTGAGTGAGCACGTTTGGTG
>CAVISZ010000005.1:0-13472 GCA_963645585.1 uncultured Eubacteriales bacterium | reverse complement strand
GTGCATACACAATAACGGTTAATGTTAGCGCATCAAACTTGCAAAACACTTTGGTTTTGCCTGCTAACGAAAGTGCAACCAAAAGTTTTAGAGTAACAAAAAAATTACTCACTCCTGCAGTTAGTCTTTCAAGAAGCGATAACTACTATTCTTTAAACATCACTCCTGTTGAAAATGCAACCGAGTATTATATAAGAATAAACAATGGTGCATGGGTTAAACAAGAAAGCACATCTTCTGACACAATTATTTATTCGTTAGAAGGGCTTTTAAACTCAACATCTGCTACAGGCAATTTAATAGAAGTTTATGCAAAAAATTCAAGCATTGAGTTTTACCTAGATAGCGAACTAGCAATTTTGAATGTTGTAAAAATCAACGCACCTGAGCACTTTACTCTTTCTAGCAGTGAAGTTTTAAGCATTGAAATTAACTATAAATACATTTTAAAAGCAGATGTTTTAATAGACGGACAAAGTGCATCAGCTTTAACAAAATCTAAAACCGAGTTTGAGGTTAAAACAAGATTTGTTAGTGATGTAAAAAATTATAATGGCACATTTTATATAGATAGTGACTGGGCAACTTTTACTTTAAAAAGATTGCCAATTACAGTTAACGCTTTGGGTCAAATTATATCTTGGAATTCACCATCAATTTCTCAAAGATACTCAAACATAATCAATATTTCCCAAAATGGCAAAAATTTTTCTAGTCAGGTTAACCAAACCTATGTAGATTTAAGCACTTTTGATTTTGGAAATTTTAATCTTGATTTCACAAGAGCATTTACAGGCTATGTTTCTTGCGTGTTTGGTGATATTACGGGCAATATAACCGAAGATGAAAACATCTATTACATAAACAACGAATCAAATTCATTTACAATAATGCCAGCAAATGCTGAGATAGGCGTAAATGTTGTAGAATCTGCAGGGAAATTAAATGTTTCTTGGCAAGGCAAGCAAGGTTATACTTATTCTTTATATGATAGTTTTACAAATCACGAAAATTTAACCGAAAATTCAATAGCCATAGACATTGCAAACTTTTTAACTGCAAAAACATACTTGCTCACACTTAACGAGCAAAAAGACACTGAGTTAAATGTGTATTTAATAAATGTTACACGTCTAGCCCCTGTTTCTACTTTAAAAGTAGACAAAGATGAAAAATTGGTTGTTGAAAAGCAAACAGGTGCAAGCAACGTTGTCATTGTTAAAGCGGGACAAGAGCTTGACAATTTAAATGATATTTCAGTAAACGCAGAAATGATAACAGTAAAATACAAAGCATTGGCAAAGGTCAATGATTTTACATTTTATCTTGATAGTGCAACAAAGTCATATACTTTTGCAAGACTTGTAAACGAGTTTGATAATTTAATTTTAGAGAGTCAAAAAGTAGATGAAGAATATTTGTATGTGCTAAGCTGGTCGCAAGATACAACCGCTACATACACTTGCGAATTAAAGTTTTGTAACAGTGACAACAACTTTGTTGTAACACTTTTAGATTCAGAAACTTCAATAAATCTTCTTTCTAGTAAATATCAAAACATTTTAAAACAACTTTCTGGGCAAAAATTTTTATCATTTAAAAAGACAATAGGCGAGTTCACTGCAACTGAGGACTCTGTTAACTATTTGTCATCAACTTACTCATCACCAAAAGAGTTGAAAATAATCACTGCACCAACAAATATTGTGGTTAGTGCAATTGATAATCCAGACCAAAACAACGTGCAAATTACTTGGACGCAAGAAAGTTCAAACTTTGACATTTCGGGTTATGTTGTTTCAATTGAACATAACGGCACAAAAACTTTACTAGAGTCGTCAGGTGCTTTTTCAAATGCAGGAACAGACTACTTTATGGCAGAGGGTAACTGGGTTGTAAAAGTAAGAGCACTTGGCTCCAACAATTCAATAACATCAGACTTTAGTGAAAGTGTGATAGTTAGACGACTTACATCTATTGCAACAATCAAGTTGTCGCAAGACGGAATTATATCTTGGAGCGAAATAAAAAATGCTACTGGCTATTTGGTTAAATATAGTTATCAAGATTTAAACGGCAACATGGTTTCAAATAGCATAAATGTGGCAGGCGGTGTTACTCAAACAGACATTTTTGCAAGCGAAATTAATACTGAGTTTGAGGGAAATATTTATGTAACAGTTTACGCACTTGGAGACGGCACAAGCACGCTTTCAAGCGTTAGCACAAAAACCTTTTCAAGACTTAGTTCTCCACAAATTGTTACACAAAACGATAGAATTGTTATTCAAAACTACTTAAAGTATCCACAAAACACCAAATTTTTTGTCAATGCAACCTTGGACGGAAATGTTGTAATAAACAAACTGGTTAATGTTGCGTTAGATGAAAACAACAATTATTCTTGGCTTTTGCCAACAACATTCTCATACATAGACCAAAACGGACAAACTCAAATTATAGAAGTTGACACAATAAAAGATTTAACTTTTAGCATGTATGCAACAAATCAATCAGAGGTGAATTTTAACTCAAATGTTGTTGAAAATACTTTAAAAGTTTTAGCAAACTTATCAAATTTGCGTTTTTCTAGAAATAATAGCGGAATGATAGAGTTTAATGCCAACAATGTTAACGATGCTGAATTTGACATTAAAATGACAGTTGGCAACTTTGTAAAAGTGTTTAACGGAACAATTAGCCTAGAAATTACAGACCAAATTTTAAAGGCATTTGATTCAAATTGGACAATAAAACTTCAAGCAATTGGCAAAACAAAAGATTCTGTAACTTATATAAACGGCAAAGAAATTTACATTTCAGGCAAAAAACTTGCAAGCATAAAAGAAATAACTGTTAAAAATGGTGAAATCACATGGCAAAGTATTTTGGGTGCCAATGACTACAAAATGCTAATAAGCAAAAACTTAAGTGGCAATGTGGTTGAAAAATCAGGCTACTTAACAAGAGTAGAAACGCTAAGAGACGAACAGTTTGGCAGTGGTGAACTTCTTGTTAGCCTAAGGGCAGTTGGAAATGTTAAAAATGCAGAAATAAGCGAAAATATTATTTTAGACGGCGACTACTCGCAAGACTTTACGGTTACAAAATTATCCGAAATTGCAGATTTTGATGTAAGACTTGGCTTCTTCTCATTTACAGAAATTGCAAAAGCAACCGAATATGTTGTTGAGGTTTATAGCGATTTATCACAAAAGCCACTTGCAGAATATAAACTAGAAAAAAATGTTATATTGCCACTTGAAGGCTCAACATCTTATTATTTTAGCACTGCTTTAAATAACAAGTTGGCAGAAGTTGGCGAGTTGTATTTAAAAGTTTATAACAAAACAAACGAAGAGGGATATGTTTATTCCAACTATGCAAAAATTGAATATAGCGGAATGATAGAGGACTATATTAAAGTTGCAAACTTGAACAATGTTAATTCAAGCGTTGAGTTATATCATCCATATCTTTCTAATGGCACAGAAAAAGACTATGCCGACACCTACGCAAAATGGACTCAAAACACCAATGCAAGCCCAACATATATTGTTTGTATAGATAACGACACATATCAATTTACAGTTGCAAACTTTATTAAGCTAGACGACAAAAGAGAATGGAGTGCGGGCGAGCATACAATCAAATATATTCAACTTGGTGGAACAGGGCTTAGTGGTTCCGCTTCAGAGCGTATTGCTTACTTAACATATAAATTTAGCGAAAATGTAACAGTAACAAAACTTGCTCCAGTTGTGCTTGAACTTACAGCGTCAACCACATCGGAAGATGAAGTTTGTGTTACATATAGAGCAATAGCGGGTGCAGACAAATATTATGGATATTTAAACGACACCTATTATAAAGAGTTCTCAAACTCAAGCCGTGAAATATCTTTTGACGATTTAGACGAAAACAAAACATACGACAGTTTTGGCATGATGTCGGTTAGCACAACCAATATTAATTACATTGCAAGCACGCTTAGTTATTTAACAGTCATAGACTACACGGCACAAACAGTTAGAGTTGTAAAACTTGCAAAAACAAAAGCACCAAAAGCACCAACATTTAAAAATGGCGCGTTCTACTTTGATATTGGCACAACAGGCTGGATAAAACTTTTAAGCGGTGAAAGCACTTCGCTAGACACAGAGCCAATAGAGTTAGACCAAGACGCAGTTGCAAACATGAGAATAAACTTAAAGTTTATTTCAAAAAGCGCACCTGTTAAAGAATATAAATACACAGACGACATTAGAAATTACTTAACATTATCAAATTCAACAATAGACATAATTACAGCACTAATTAAGCCTTCACTTACAGACGAGCAGTTGGTTGAGTATGGAAAAGTTTTAAAACAATTGCAAGGATTGTTAGGCAATGGTTTCTCTTCTGTAACTTATGGCTTTAACAAATTTGCCGAAAACTTGCCTGTTGGAGCATATGATGTTCAAGTTTCAATAATTGGCAAAGGCATTGTTCAAGATGAAGAGTCAGGTGACTACACGGTTCGCTTCTCGTCTAACTATTTGAGCATTGGCACCAAATATGTTGCTCCTGCTCCAAGCGTTGTTGCAGTCGCAAAAGGCGGGCTTTACTCATTAGAGTTCAATCAAGTTTCGGTTGATAGCAATTACATTTCTGGCACTCCAGAGTACAACTTGATTGGCGTATATCGTGACGAAGAAGGCAATTTGCACGAACAAGTTATTGACAAAGTATCCACTGATGCAAAAACCATTGATTTAACAAGTTTAATAGAAGCGGGCACTTTAAACGAAGCCTACGAAGAGTTATATTTAAATGTTGCGGGCAATAACAGCAATGTTTTAAATGGTAAAGTTTCAAATATTATAAAGATTGGAATTTTATGCGAAACAGAGGTGAAAGTTGTGCACGGCGTAATGCAATGGCAATCTTTTGCATTTGCAAATAAATATCAAATAGCATTCACCGAAAAAGGCAAGGACAACAAACAAGTTAACGATATTCCTGTTACAGAATTTGGCGAAGACGTTATTTTAACTTGGGACCCAGTTGACTTAAGAGTAAACACAGAATATATTGTTACAATTCAAATGTGCGGACTTGTTGACGCAAGAATAAGCGGAAGCGACACATTCATGATGTCTGGCAAGATTGTATCACTAGGAAGCGTCATAAAACTTCAAGCAATATCAAGCGAGGCAAATGGTGTTGATATCGAAAATGGTATTTTCACTTGGTCGCCAATAGCAAACGCAACTTCTTATGATGTTTATTACAAAACCGCACAAAGCGGAACAGCACTAAATGGCAAAGAAACCATTTCAAGTGCAGGGGCTCATGCCTACTACGAACCAGAAGTGGCAGACAGAGATATTTATAACTATTACTTTATGGCAATCGGCACCGAAGAGGGCGAAGTAAATAGCACCACCACAACATATGTAAATTCGCCAATAAGCAATTACAATTCGGCTGCAAGAGTAGATAATATCAAGTCCGTTGAGTTTAAAGATGGCGTTATAACCTTTAAACCAAGTCCAAGCGAGGCAACGGGATATTACAAACTTACATTCTTTAAACTAGACTCTAAAGGCGAACGCGGTGAAAAGGTTGAAGTATATATTGAGCAAACAAATTATGACACAAATACAAATAGTGCATTAACAAGTGCGGGAAGATACGAAGTTATTATTCAAGCACTTCTAAAAGGAAAACAAAGCTTTACTTCTGCAAGTGGTGAAATTGCATACTATGTAATAAGCACTCAAGTTTCTATAGACTACTATAAGTTTGATGCAGTCAACATTGTTGCAGTAAACAACGGCAGAATTAAATGGACATTCAATAACGATGGCAATATTTCAGAAAGCGACTTCGAGTTTAGACTAGAGTTCACTTCTCCAAATAAAGAAAAAGTAATAAAGATTGTTCCATCTTCTAACTACTTTGTAGACACTGACGGCAAAAAGTATTATTACTTTGAAGATGTTGTATATAACGACATTTCAACTAACGAACCAATTACTGTAAACATTTATGTTACGGCAACAAGCAGTGCACTTGGCAACTATGTAAAATCTGTTGTTGCAGAGTACAGAGACATCAATGGCGACATAATTAATATCTATCAATATCAAAAAGTTGATGAAAGCAAGATAAAAATAAGCATAACAGATTCTAGCCAATTAAAAGTTGATTGGAAAGACGGCGTTAGCGGACTTGCAGACGGCTTTATGTATGAAATTAGCGTGTCAGTTGACGGCGGAGCAGAAAAAATCTTTACAACAAATTCAGCAGAGTTTGTTACAGGTGAAGGCAACGACATTTCATTTAACATTACAGGCGAATATGTTGTTGTGTTCAAAATAAGAGTTATTCCAACAAGAGATAATTACATTTCTTCTGCTTGGTCAAACAAAAAAGAAATAACTCGTCCAAAGAGCATTACAGGCTTTACATACGATGAAGAAAAATGCTTGTTCACTTGGGACGATTACGAAGCAAGTGCAAACTGGGATAGCTACACATACAAAATTACCGATATTGTTACTTACAGAAACAGTGACGGCGAACTTGTAAAAGAAGTTTACATTATAACAGTTAGCCTAAGCGAAACAAATAACAATCACCCAATTGCAAGTTATCAACCATTTGTTATCGGCACACATAGTGTTTCGGTTGCAGTTATGGTCGCAAACAGTGCAGACGATAGCAACTTTATGTCTGAATACGTAACAATCTCTGGCGTAGACTTTGACTTGTTTGCATCAGGTGATGGCACTCAGGCAAACCCTTACTTAATTTCAAGTGCAGAGCAATTTGCAAACATTAAGTACAGAATGAGCAAAGATTATAAAAACTGCACATACTATCATGGCAGAGTTGAAGTAATTGACGATGAAGAAACAATTGTGCTAGATAAAGAGCCAACTGTTGTTGCAGAAAAATCATATTACTTTAAACAAACAACTTCTATCACACTTGTAAAAAATGCCACAATAGACCAAACTTTAAACGCAAAAGAAGTTGAAGATTTTGACAACATTTACGATGGCGATTTCTATGCTTTAAAATTAAGTTATTCAAAACCAAACAAAGAAAGCGGAATTGCTCAAGTTTCTATCTTTAAAACATTAAGCAAAAACGCGGTTGTTAAAAACTTGAATTTAAAACTTGAAATATCTTCATTATCAAGTGACGGCAAAATTTATGGTGGCAGTGACGCGGTTGCAAATATCAACCTAATTTGCTATCAAAACAATGGTACAATCACTAACATAGCAATTGGTGGCACAGAAAATGAAAGAGAAACAATAACGCTTGACATTGTAAGCGTAGACCTATACTTGTCGTTTATTGCATACTTCAACAATGGCACTATCTCAAATGTTGAAAACTTCTACAATGTTAAAATTGTTGATAGTTACATGCAATATCAAAGCAGATTGTCTTATGCTTCAATGGTTATAAACAATAGCGGTGTGTTGCAATTTGTTAAAAACAATGGCGATATTTCAATTTCTGGCTCAGAAATTTATTTGGGTGGATTGGTTGTAATTAACCAAAGCAATGACCAAAATCAAATCAAAGCTTCGGTAACTTCAAGTGCAAATGCGGGCAACATTAATGTATATTACAGAACATCATCTGTTTCAGACGACATTTATGTTGGTGGCTTGATTGGTAAAAACCAAGATGCAAGTTTAAGTTACTGCTATAGTGTTGGAACAATCACCGTTGGTTCTGCAAACACTTGCAAAACATATGTAGGTGGCTTGGTTGGCTTGTTTAATGGATTGTCAACAGCATATAACATGTCATATTGTTATTCATATGTTACACTTGTTAACCAAACAAACCAAACATTAACAAAAACATTTACAATGTGCCAATTGGTAGGTAACCTACTCAGTGCATCTTCTACAGTGACCTGCGTTTACTATAATGCACTCTCTGGCTTTACAAGCGGATGCGACTCTGTTGGTGCTATGTCTTATAGCACAATAGATGAAATATTGAGCGATAGCATAGACCTTTACGGCACAAGCGATTACGCATTTAACAGAAGCGATTTAGATTCAAGCTACAATAGTCCAAAACTTAACTTTGAGGCAAAATATAGAAATGAAGTTTTAGACAATTTGAAAAATTAATTTTCGTGGTCGCGTAAAAAATTAAATTAAAAATAGGGCAAAATTGCCATAAAAGCAATTTGCCTTATTTTTTATCTAAACATTATTTTATAAAAAGAAAATATTAAAAATATGCAAAAGTGGCATAGGTGAGTTAGTGGTGGCAAGAAAGCCTTTTTGGCAAAAGCCATGGCAAAAAAGGCTTTCTAAAACATGAAAGGTGTGTATTTTAAGCATTTAACAGCAAAAATACAATTAATATTTGCAATTAAATGCTTGGCAAATTGACTTTTAACTTGAAATATATTTGTTTGTGTGTTACACTTTCAAAAACTAGGAGAATTTATGATTAATGTAAGCAATGTTACTCTACAATTTGGCAGTAGAGTGTTATTTAAAGAAGTAAACCTAAAATTCACAAAAGGCAACTGCTATGGCATTATTGGTGCAAATGGTGCAGGCAAGTCCACCTTTTTAAAAATTTTAACAGGCGAGATAGAACCAAACAAAGGTGAAGTTACAATCACTCCAGGTGAGCGTATGAGCGTTTTAAAGCAAAACCAAAACGCGTACGATGACTACACAGTTTTAAAAACAGTTTTAATGGGCTACGAAAGACTTATGGAAGTTGAACGCCTAAAAGACGAACTTTACGCAAAGCCTGATTTTAACGAAGAGGACGGCGTAAAAGCCGCAGAACTTGAACAGGAATACGCCGACATGGGCGGTTGGGAAGCAGACGGCAATGCTAAAACTCTTTTAAAAAACATAGGCATAGAAGAAAAATATTTTGACACTCTTATGAGCGAAATGGACCCAAAAGCCAAAGTTAAAGTTTTGCTTGCACAAGCACTTTTTGGCAATCCAGACATTTTGGTGCTTGACGAACCAACCAACAACTTGGACTTTAAAACTTGTAGATGGCTTGAAAACTTTTTGCTAGACTTTGAAAATATGGTTATTATCGTATCGCATAACCGTCACTTTTTAAACAAAGTTTGCACACACATTTGCGATGTAGACTACGGTCAAATTAACATGATGTTGGGCAATTACGATTTTTGGTACGAGACAACTCAACTTCTTGCAAAACAATTAAAAGACCAAAACAAAAAGGCAGAACAACGCGCCAAAGAGTTAAAGGACTTTATTGCAAGATTTTCTGCCAATGCGTCAAAGTCTAAACAGGCAACATCAAGAAAACGCGAACTAGAAAAACTTACAATAGACGATATTAAAATCTCATCTCGTAAATATCCATACATCAACTTTGAGTTTGAGCAAGAAATTGGAAAGGAAATTTTGGTTGTTAAAAATTTAACCAAAAAAGGCTTTTTTGAAAACTTAACATTCAGCGTTGCAAAGGGCGATAAAATTGTAGTTATGGCAAACAACTCGCTTGCTCCAACCATGCTATATAACATTTTAACAGGCAAAGACACTGCCGACAGTGGCACAATCAATTGGGGCAAAACAATAAAAGTTGGCTATTTGCCACAAGATAATCGTGAATACTTTGACGACTGCCACCTAAGCCTTGTTGATTGGTTAAGACAATACTCAAAAGACCAAACCGAAAGTTATATTCGCGGTTGGCTTGGCAGAATGTTGTTCTCTGGCGAAGAGGCTTTAAAAGAAGTTAATGTACTATCGGGTGGTGAAAAAGTGCGTTGCATGATGGCAAAAGCAATGCTAAATGGTGGCAATTTTATGATTTTGGACGAACCAACCAACCATTTAGACCTAGAAAGTATAACCGCACTCAATAAAGGCATGATAAACTATAGAGGTTGCATGATGTTCACATCTCACGACCAAGAAATTGTAGAAACGGTTGCAAATAGAGTAATTGATATTGTTTCTCCAACAGAAATTTATGTAAAAATGCTATCTTATGAAGAGTATATCAATTCTAAAAATTAAAATATAAAAATGTAATTGTGTAAAAAGTTATGCTTAAAGTGCTTGCAAAAAGCTTTTAACAAGAGCAAAAAATTTAATTAAAAATGTCTGTAAAGAATTTTCTTCACAGACATTTTTTAATGATTAACAATCGCCGTTTGGGCAATAACTTCCGCAGTAGTGTTTGGTTGTTCCATCGCCTTTGGTTACTTCAATTTTATCCAAAGTACATTTGCAACCCTCTTTGTTGTATTTGCATGCACAAACGTTACAACAAACACCGCTGTTACAATTACATTTTCCCATATTTACCTCCAAAGTTAGTATGCGTAGTTTTATGTAGTTTATTCTATAAATTTAAACAATCATATGTTTGCTATTAAAAAGGAAATATGAATAATAAAAAAGCAAGGCTAAAATTTGCCTTGCTTTTAAAGTTTAATAATTACTTGTAATTAATATTTCTTTTGGAATTTGCCGTCTTTTTTCTTAATGCTAACATTAAGGTCTTGATTTTCAGCATATTTTTCAACATATTCCAATGCTTCTTTTTTTGTTTTGCAACGTTTAGATGCTCTTATTGCACCAGTCTTTTTAATTATCCATTCTTTGTTTTCTTTGTCATAAGTAACCATGTATTTTTGGTTTTTAACTTTTACTTCTTCTTGAGCGTTCTCTTCGGCTTCTTCAACTTTTGGTTGCTCCTCGGCTTTAACTTCTTGCTTTTCCTGTGGTTGTTCTTCTTTTGCTTTTGCAGTTTTTGTTGATTTTTTAGTTTTTGGTTTTTCTTGCCCTTCTTTTTCTTGTTCTGTTTGTTTTGCTGGCTTTTCTTTTTTCTCTGCTACAGCAGGTTTTTCTTCAGCATCTGCAACTTTTTTTGCTCTTGTTTTTTTAGTTTTTGGCTTTTCTTGTTTTTCTTCTTTAGCATTTTCCACAGGAGTTTCTGTTAAAACAACTTCTTCTTGTTTGTCATTTTTTTCTTCTGCTTTTTTGGTTGTTTTTTTGCTTGAAGATTTTTTAGCTTTTGGTTTTTCTTCTGCAACAACTTCTTCTTCAGCTTCTTGCTTATCTTCTTTTACATCTTCTGCAGGTGTTTCTTGCTCGGTTGTTGCATCAACTGAAACATCTTCTAAATCTTGTTTAGATTTAGATTTTGACACGCAAATCATAATAATAATGCCTGCAATAATAATTGCACCCAAAATGCCAAGAAGAATCCAAATAACATATTGAGGAATATTAATTGCATTAAGCATATTTGCAAATAATTCTTTCATAATTTTTCTCCTTTGAATATGCAATTATTGTACAACAAAAAAATATTTTTTTCAACATCTATTTCAATTATTTTTAAAAAAATAGTAAAATACTTTAGCCTTTATGCTAATAAATGTCGTATTTTAATTGCAAAATGGCAAAATAAATTGTTATAATATATATGCAAAGTTGAATTTTTGAAAAAATAATGCAAATAAATTAATAAATTGTTGACATAAAAACACAAAAATTTTAGAATAATAAAAAAGAGAGGAGGGTGTATGTGCAAAAGATACAAATTGTTTTCTTCTATAATTTGTTTACTTTTATGTGTCGGAATGGTTGCTTTCGGCGTTTATGCTGCAAAAACAAACCTTGTTAAATTAAACTCAACCGTTTCATTCACTCCAACAAAAGCAAAACTAAAAATTTTTGGCGGAATTTATAATTATAATGGTTATGCGGATAACAACTCACTAGATGATAGTGACAAAGTATATTATGCAACAAACAAAAATAAAGATGATTTGTTTAAGTGCACAGAAAATGGTGATGTGGCAACATTTGAAACTTGGAACTATGACCAAATTACTTTTAAAGATTACACAGAAACTAACGGAAAAACCCATCCAGACGATATTGTGTTTTACATACAAATAACCAACTATGTAGAAAGAAATGTTTCCTACTCAATAGATTTAACTGCTGTTCCTGACAATTTATCCATTGAGTGTGGATACTATATCACAGAAAACTCTAATATTACATCTGCTAACGCAAAACAGAATGGTTGGTGGGATATTGAGTCCACAACAACCGCTTGGCCAACTTTTGCAACTTCAACAAATAAACCAACCGCAACTAGCATAACAAGAAATGACAATAAATTTGCGTTGGATAGTACTGTTACAACATCATTGTCAACAATTATGTTTGAAATTAGATTAAATGTTGAAGACCCAGACCAAGATATTGTAACATCTGGTGCAAATGCCCAAAACTTTAACTTTACAATTAAAATGATTTAAAAGGAGCGTACATGAAAAAACGATTTTTGATTGGCGGAACAGTTGTTGCATTGTTGTTGTCAATAAGTTTGTTGTTGTTTAGCGTTTACGCTGCCGTTACTCAAAACATTTCTGTTAGAAACAGAATTATGTTTAGCGGTAGCACTGCAGAAGGCTTTAAATTTACGCTAGAAGGCAAAGTTACAGGCACAACAAATGATTTAGACCCAAAACTTAGAACAACTTGGGACTTTGACTATGAAACATCTAGTTCAGACCCTGCACCATGGAACATAGACGAAATTGTTTTTGATAGCGAAGGCAAAACAATTCAAGAAATAAACATCACATACACATTTACAATTGAAAATAAATGTACAGGTTCAAATAACACAATAAGAGCACAAATTATTGGACCTGACCAAATTGACGCAGGCTTAATTAAAACAACTTATGGCTATTTGCAATTTGGCGAACAGTCTGAGGGAACTGAAGTTATAATTCCTAAAAACCAAGTTGGAATTTTGCAATTAAAACTTACCTTGGCACAACTAGAAGATTATTCTTGTAACGCACCAATAAACTTCTCAATTTCAGTTGGCTTGCCAGAAGGGGTATAAAGTTCGAAAAAACAACGCCATAGAACTGCTAGAGCGAAGAAGCTTCTAACGGAGATAACAATAATATAATGGCATATTTCAATAAAAACTATTTAAACACTTTGAGATTAAAACTCAGAGTGTTTTTTATATGTAACAAAGTTAAAAAGTAATAAGGTGGGGAATTAGCACAAAACTTTGCTCCCTGTCAGGGGAGCTGTCGGGCTAAAGCCCGACTGAGGGGTTTTCCTGCCTATTGAAAAATAATGTGTTATGTCTCATTTGTTTATTATGAAGTCAAAAATTTAATAACATTTTGAAAATACGCTTATTTATATACCAAAGTTTTAAAATAAAGCAGGATAACCCCTCAGTCTACAAATTTTTTCAAAATTTAGTAGCCAGCTCCCCTGATAGGGAGCAAAGGTTAGTTAGTTGCCAAAGTTTAAGAGAATTAATCCCTAAATATACCTTTAAACCGCCCCAACTCAAAAAAAGTAGTCTATTTTTCAAAAAAATAAAAAAATTAGTTGACTTCTCCCCCCCCCGCGATAGAATGCTTTTGAAAGGTGTTT
>CAVISZ010000004.1:0-5328 GCA_963645585.1 uncultured Eubacteriales bacterium | reverse complement strand
GAATATATGATTTATTGGTTAGTAAAAATCATAACTTTTTTGCCGTTTTTAATTCTTTTTCCTTGCAGAATGGTCGGCAAGAAGAAAATACCAAAAGGAAAAGTCATTTTGGTTTGCAATCACAAAAGCAACATAGATTACATTTATCTATGGAACGCAATTTGGCGAAAGCAATATGTTTTGGCAAAAAAAGAGCTATTTAAGTGCAAATTTGTTGGCTGGTTCTTTAAAAAATGTGGTGGCGTGCCTGTCGACAGAGAAAATATTGACTTAACTGTCATCAAGAATTGTTTATCAGTTTTAAAAAAAGATAAAATTTTAACAATTTTTCCTGAAGGAACAAGAAATAAAACTGAGCAAGATTTGTTAGAATTTAAAGCTGGAGCAAGTGTTTTTTCCGTAAAAGCTAATGCACCAATTGTTCCGCTATATATTAAAAAAAGACCTCATATTTTTGGTTTTAACAAAGTTATTGTCGGTGATCCTATATATTTTGATGCTAGTTTTAAGGGAGCGGAAGGTACAGAGCGTGCAAACCAAATTATACGAGAAAAAATGTTAGAGTTAAAAAATAAATGACATTAGACAATTAGTGTTGTTTATGTTAGAATGATTATGGAGAAATATTAATGGAAGATAATGTAAAATTTAATTTAAACGCAATTGAACAAACTTTTGCAAACTATAAAAAAGATAGCATTTATGACGGAGTTGTGGTTGCTATAAGAGCCGATGGTGTTGTATTTAATATTGGGGGTAAATCTGATGCTTTTATAAATAAAACAGATTTTGACAATTTTGATGATGTGAAAATTGGTGACAGATTTAAAGTTTTAATTTTAGGAACAAAAACAGAAGATGGAATGATTGAAGTTAGCAAATCTGAAGCAGAAGATATTATTTCAGGTTCGCTAAAAGCAGAAAGTTTAAAAGTAGGCTCTGCATTTTCTTTTGTTGTAAATAGTTATAGCGATGATGGTTTGTTTAGCAAACTTGGGGCTTACAAAATATTTATACCAAAAGACCAAGTAGACACAAAAGTGCATCATATGGGTTATTATAAATCAAAACAATTAGAAGGTATTGTTCTTGAAATTAACTCAGAAAAGAAAGAAATTATCGCCTCAGTAAAAATGCTAAAAGAGCAAATAAAAGAGAACGCAGAAACTTTGTTTTGGAGTGCGGCTTTTGTTGGTAAAAAGATTATAGGTAAAATTGTTAAAATCATGCCATATGGTGCTTTTGTTGACATAAATGGCGTAGATGCTTTTTTACATATTAGCGATATTAGTTATAAAAGAATTAGCAAGCCAGAAGAAGTAATTGAACTTGGCAAAGAATATGAATTTAGAATAACTAAACTAGATAAAGATACTAAAAAGGTATCTGTTGGTTTAAAACAAAACAACGAAGACCCTAAAATTACTGCTATAAAAAATTTAAAATTTAGCGAAATATATCAAGGCGAAGTAATTAAAATTCTTCCATTTGGTGCAATTGTAAAACTTGATAATGGTGCAGAAGGCTTACTCCACGTTTCAGACGCTACTACAAAAAATGACAAACGTATATATGAGATTGTAAAACTAGGCGATATTATTCAAGTAGGTGTTAAATCAATTTCAGATGATAACACAAAAGTTAGTTTTTGTATGTATAACCAGCAATTAAATTAATTGGTGCCTAAAGCACCTTTTTATGCTACTGTGGCTCAGTTGGTAGAGCAGCGCATTCGTAATGCGCGGGTCGGCGGTTCGAGCCCGCCCAGTAGCTCCAAGTATGTTGTAAGAAAAAGTCTTATTAACAAATGAGCGAACAATGCTAAACTTATTAACAAAAGCAGTTAATATCGTAGATATTTCCTTATAGCAATTATAAAATCGCTAAGTACCCCATACAAGCAAGGGTTTCAGCGATTTTTTTAGGAACACAAGGTCCTGCAATGCAGGTTCTTTTTTCTAAAATTTATATTTGATTTAAGTAAATGATTTGACAAACTAAAATAAATCCATGTATAATAAAATTACATGTGTAACGCAACGCTTGATACGCAAAGGAGGATTTAATATGCCAAGAGATTTTTTATTTACAAAAGATGAAATCATAAAAGCAGCGCTTGAATTGACAAAGAAAAAAGGGTTTGGCGCTGTTTCTGCTCGTGCATTGGGAGAAAAACTCGGCACATCATCACGCCCAGTTTTTAGTCATTTTAACAATATGGAAGAAGTTCAGCAGGCGATTATAAAAGCGGCAAACGACTTGTATCAAACATACAGAAAAGAAGAAATGGCAAGTGGGAAATATGTTCCATACAAAGCAAGTGGTATGGCATATATTCGCTTTGCCAAAGAAGAAAAGGAATTATTTAAGCTATTGTTTATGCGTGATCGTTCACAAGAAACAATTAAAGAAAACCCAGAAGAAATGGATGTATTGATAGGACTAATAAGTAAACAAATCAATATTGACAAAGAAAAGGCAAGGTTGTTTTATCTTGAAATGTGGGCATTTACACACGGCATCGCATCAATGATTGCTACAAACTATTTGGACTTCGATGAGTCATTTGTAAGCCAAGTATTGACCGATGGTTATGAGGGACTAAAATGTCGTTATAAAAATGGAGATGCACAATGATTGAAGCAAAAGAAATCAAAAAAACATACGGCTCTGGCGAAAGCAAAACAGAAGTGCTTAAAGGTATCGATTTACAGATTGCAGATGGAAATTTTACTGTAATTTTAGGTGCGTCTGGCTCAGGTAAATCTACACTTCTTAATTGTTTGTCTGGGCTTGAACGTGTGGATAATGGTAGTATTGAATATGATAGCGTGGATATCACTAAACTAACAGATAAAGAATTAACAAAGTTCCGCAAAGACAATATTGGTTTTATTTTTCAGCAATATTATTTGCTTCCAAATATGACGGTTGAAAAAAATGTTTGTATGGGGGCAGATTTAGCAGGAAATAACAATTATAAGGAAATCATAGAGGCAGTTGGGCTTGAAGATAAAATAAAAAAATATCCGTCAGAACTCTCAGGTGGCGAACAACAACGAGTTTCGGTTGCCCGTGCACTTGCCAAAAAGCCAAAGGTTTTGTTTTTGGATGAACCAACAGGTGCTCTTGATGAAATGACAGGGAGACAAGTTCTTGATTATATTTGCAAACTACATAAAGAGTATGGCTTTACAGTAATTATGGTTACGCACAACTCTAATATCGCAGAAATAGCAAATACTGTTATAAGGATGAACAGTGGCAAAATAGAAGAAATTATCACCAACAAAACACAAAAATCTGCTTATGAGATTGGGTGGTAGTGCTATGGTAATTAGATTAAAGGATATTTTCAAATTATTCGGAATAGTTATTATAGCGTGTTGTGCCGTTTTTGTTTGTACGTTGTTTTTGAGTTACAATATTGACCTTGTAGCAATCAAAGATGCTATAACAAGCGAAGAGGGAATGGCAATTTACAATGCACAAGTTCTTATGGGCAAGGTTATAGCTGGCGTTTCAGGTGGGTGTTTGGTAATAACTTCTGTTGTTATGCTATTATTTTATGTGAAGAATTATATTTCTACACATGGCAAAGAATTGGGGATACTTAAAGCACTTGGATATTCAAATATTAAAATTGCAAAACATTTTTGGGTTTTTGGACTTTCCGTTTTTGTTGGTTGCGTTTTGGGCTTTACAATCGGATATCTCTATCTTCCGACATTTTATCAAAAACAAATTCCAGACTTACAAACTTTAATTCCAAAACTCAATGTCCAATTTCATCCACTACTTACATTTTGCCTAATAGGTGTACCAACAATTGCTTTTATTATAATATCAATATTGTTTGCCTACATTAAACTAAAAAGTCCAGTGCTAGACTTACTTCGTGAAAAACAAAATACCAAAGTTAAGATAAGCAAAGGAGAAAAGGAGAACACATCATTTTTGAAAGACTTAAAAGTAGTGACACTAAAAAGTAGGAAGTCGCTTGCCTTCTTTGTTTGGTTCTCGGCATTTTGCTTTTCGGCAATGGTGCAAATGTCATTTTCAATGACAGACCTTGCAAGTGAAACATTTGCCATTATGGTATTGTCAATTGGACTAATACTTGCATTTGTAACATTATTTCTTTCTCTTTCAAGTGTTGTAAGAGGCAACACAAAAACAATAGCAATGATGCGTGTTTTTGGCTATGATGATACAACTTGTAGTCGTTACATATTGGGTGCTTATCGTCCGATTTCATATATTGGTTTTGCAATCGGCACAGCATATCAATATGGGTTGCTTCGCTTGATGGTGTCCGTAGTATTTGCAAATGTTGAGAATGTGCCGATATATAGTTTTGATATCAAAGCATTCTTTATAACACTAGCACTTTTCGTATTAGTATACGAACTAGTAATGTATCTGTATTCTCGTAGCATAAAAAGACTTTCTATAAAAAGTATAATGCTAGAGTAAAATAGTCTAATCCATTAGGATAAAAATTCCTAGTGGGTTATTTTTTTATTGAAAAATAGGTGAACAATTATTACAGAGATAATCTATTAAAAACATGGCTTTGAATGTAGCATGAGAAATTCTCACACTTATAAATGACTTACTTTTAAAAGAATAAACCGATATTTTTAAAAGCTACAAAATTAAACAAAGTATCTCATCTTTACCTATTGACAAACATCCTTTTTATGATACACTCGTTTACATGAACAAAACTGAAAGATTTTATATATTTTTAGATATTGATGGCGTCCTATATGATATGCCATTTTTAATAAATTCAGTAAAGCAGGGGCAAATATCAGGCTTACATAAAAAATTTAAACCTGAAAGCATGCAGGCTTTAAATACGCTTATAAAAGTATTAAATCAATGTTATAATGTTGAATTGGTTATTTCATCAACATGGCGAGCAAATCTAGAAAAAACTATTAAAACACTTTATGAAAATGGTCTTGAATATGCGTCACAAATACAGCGAACAGAATTAAAATTAAATCCATTTAATCGTGGAATAGAAATAAAAAATTATTTAAAAGACAAGCCAAACAACAATAATTTTGTAATTTTAGATGACGAATGGTTTGACTTTAAAAAGCATTTTGACATTAAGAACATTATAAAAACAAGCATGTGGAAAGGCTCGCTTTCTTGCATGCAAGTTAATAATTTTTTAAAAAATAGCGAAAAGGACAATATTTTAGAAAGATAATTACATATGTATTACTATAGAAAGAATTCTTTTCTAAAATATTGATCTAACAAGCAATTAGATGGAAATAACTTGCTTGGTCCATATATATTGTGCATATA
>CAVISZ010000003.1:0-3422 GCA_963645585.1 uncultured Eubacteriales bacterium | reverse complement strand
ACTTTTTTTACATCTTTTTTTATTATTTAGCAAACACTCGGCTAAGGGGTGGGAAATTTGGGTGTGGTTTTACGCAAAAACAATCATATGTTTCAAAAATATTTTTTAATACTTTTAACAAAACAACAAAAAATCACCTTGCATGTAAAGTGTCAACTACTTGTTCACTTCACATTTTATAAGGTGATTATTTTAAAATATTATTGTTTTAAAGTTAAATAACCTGATTCATAATTTGCCATAGTTGCGTCTACCTTTGTGCTATCATATTCTACTGCCCCTTTAAGTGATCCACAACCTGAAAACATGCTTCCGCTAGATGTTACATTCTCTACTGTCCACAATGAACTAACATAAATCGTTTTAAGTAAAGTGCAGTTACGAAACATATAACCCATGTAAGTTATTTTAGATGTATTAAAACTACTTAAATCAAGACTAACTAGTTTTGAGCAATAACCAAACATATTCCATAATGAAGTTGCATTTGATGTATTAAAGGTGGAAACATCTATATTCTCGAGTTCTTCGCAATTACTAAACATCGAGTCAAATGTTGTAACATTGGACGTATTGAAGCTACTAATGTTTAAAGCACTGAGCTTAGTGCAACCAGCAAACATGTAACTCATATTTGTAACTTTAGATGTATCAAAGCTAGATACATCTAACGATTTCAGATTATTGCAGTGATAAAACATTCTTTCCATATTAGTAACACTAGATGTATCAAGGCTAGATAGGTTTAATGATACTAAACTTGACATACTTGAAAACATTCCTTTCATATTTGTAACTTGCGTTGAATTAAGGTTTCTTAAGTCTAAGTTTTCAAATCCTGTACTATTAAACATGTAACTCATGTCAGTAACTTTACTTGTATTAAAATTTAAAATATCAATTTTGTTTAATGAACTATTAGTAGAAAACATTCCACTCATATTTTCAACATTACTTGTGTCAAAATTACTTAAATCCAATGTCTCAAGAACCGTAAAATAAAACATGTAGCTCAAATTAGTTACTTTACTTGTATCAAATTTACTTAAATTGATAGTTTTCAAACTAGTTACATTATAAAACATTTTTGACATGTTTGTCACATTTGATGTATTAAAATTATCAAAATCAATTGAAACTAAATCGCTAAATTGTACTCCTTTCTTTTCATATCTGAAAGAAGAACAAAAATCTGAGCAATTTTCTGGTGCAAAAATCTCTTTCTGTGAAGAGACAATTATTGTTTTATCGGTTGAATTATAATAAGCTAATATATCTCCACCACTCTTTTCTGTTGATTTCACATTTACGCTTTTAATAGTTGAGCCATCAGTATCTTTATCATAACTCGCTAGAGTATTTGAGTCTACATTATATACAAAGCTAACTTTTGTTGTATATCCAATGTCAATGCCAAAACCATCCGCTATTTTTGTACACCAGTCTGAAGCGAGATAAGCAGACTCCACTGGCTCATGCTTTTCAAAGCCGATTTCACCCGAAATGTTTAGATTTGCATTTTTGACTGAAAATACGCCAACAAATATGGCGGTTATACAGAGTGCTATTGTTACTATGTCTATTATTATTCCGCGAATGTGTTTGTTTTTCATGTTCTCCCCTTTAAATTGGCTTTTGGCAAAGCCGTTATTCATTTGCGAGTTTTTTTCGCAAGCCTCGCACTCATTTTATCGCGGGGGGGGAGAAGTCAACTAATTTTTTCATTTTTATAAAAAACGAGATATTTTTTTTAAATGGAGCGGTTTAGAAATAGAATTTATAGAAAAACATAATTTTTTAACCCTCCCGTCATGCACTTTGTTTTCAAAGTGCATGCCACCCTCCCTTGGCAGTGAGGGAAAACGTGATAACATGCTTTTGCGTTAAAATACCTTGGCTGTGATTGGAAAAGAGATAGCAAGCTTTTGTGTTTAAAGTTATATGTAAGTAAATGATAAAATTACTGCAATTTTAAGGTACTATACTTCTTTACAACAAAAAATCACCTTACATATAAAGTGTCAACTACTTGTTCACTTCACATTTTACAAGGTGATTATTTTAAAATATTATTGTTTTAACGTTAAATAACCTGTTTCATAATTTGCCATGGTGTATTTAAGACAATTTGATATTTTATGCTACTTTCCACTGCTCGGGGCATGTGCGGTTATTTTTAAACCAATCGGTATCTTTTAGCAGTGTATTATTATTGGAACATGAAACCTCTACATTGCCCGAAGAGCTTGTTACTGTTATGTTTCCGTTCATTGGTTTAAAGCCATTGTTTTCGTACTTTTGTTTTTCTGTATTATATGTGATTGGTCCGAGAGTTGTAACGTACACTTTATCGGTGTAAACTGCAATTCTATCTATAAATTCTTGTGTTGGGAAAGTCTTTGGCAAATTTTGAGTATATTCAACGTTGCCAGCACAACAACAAACGCAACAAATTTTTGGTTTTATCTTTTCAAGAAGTACCTCGTTTGAACTTGTACCACTGCCGTGATGTCCTGCTTTAAAAAGGTCAACTTCTGGCAAGTCGTTTAAATAAACCAAACTTTCCTCGCCTTCTTTGTCGAGGTCGCCCGTAAACAAAAAGTTCTTTTCGCCATGAGTAAACAGAGTGCAAACTGAATGGTTATTTTCATTAGTTTTGTCTTGAACCTCATAAAATTTTTGCTTTAATATTTTCATACTGATATTATCACCAAGTTCGAAAACATCAGTTGCACCATTTTCTTGATTTACGCAATCACGTGCTGTGTAATGAGTGGCTCCGCGTTCTACTGCTTCGGATAATTCACGTTGATAATTTTTATACATTGCCTTATCTTCTCTGCCCTCGGTTACTTGAGCAAAGTCTATTATGGTGCCAATTTGATACAAATCAAAAATACTATCTGTGCTAAAGTTTGTTGCAAAACCTGCATAATGGTCCTCATGCGCATGAGTGACGATAACATATTCTAGTTTTCCGTCAGTGACATATTTATTTAAGTATGCAGTGATTGTTGGAATTGAATCAGTTTTAGAACCTGCGTCAATTAAAATATCCATATCTCCTGCTTTTATGTATGTGCAATCGCCAGTGTGATAGTTGCCAAGTTCTAAAAAGTGAAATGAAATTTCACCTGAGGTATAAACCTTTATTTGAGAAATTTCTGCATAGCACTTGTAATAAAAAAGTCCGCATGCACCTACAGCAAAACCAATTATTGCAAACACCAAGCAAAGCAAAAATGATACAAAACCGTTATATTGTTTTTTAGCCATTTGTCACCTCTTTAACTGTAATTTTTCTGTATAGTTTATAATTTTTAAATCTAAAATTATTTACTGTATATTCAAGCACAAAAATATTTTCTTTGCTTGTGTCGATTTTATCTAAGCCTTTAATAACAACTTCCTCTGAAATATCT
>CAVISZ010000002.1:0-5625 GCA_963645585.1 uncultured Eubacteriales bacterium | reverse complement strand
GTGCGACCATACCCAACTTAAAACAATTGCAACATGGAATGACGTTAAATGTGTTTTAGATGACGCAATAGTGTTTAAAACGGCATCGGCGTGTATTCCTCCATGCTTTGTTAAAGACGCTAAAAATTATGTTGGCAACAAGTTAAAAATTTGCACAGTAATTGGTTTTCCTAATGGATATAACACAACAAATGTAAAAGTGTTCGAAACTAACGATGCAATTAGTAATGGTGCCGATGAAATTGACATGGTGATAAACATTGGCAAAGTTAAAGAAAAAGATTACGACTATGTGTATAACGAAATAAAGGACATTGCCAAGATTTGCAAAAATAATGGCAAAATTTTAAAAGTGATTGTGGAGACATGCTTGCTTACTCAAGAAGAGAAAATTAAACTTTGCCAAATTGTAACCAAGGCTGGGGCAGATTACATTAAAACATCAACAGGTTTTTCTAAAAGTGGCGCAACAAAAGAAGATGTTGCATTGTTTAAAAAATATGTGGGCAAAAATGTTAAAATTAAGGCGGCAGGTGGAATATCATCTTTGCAGGACGCCGAGGAGTTTATAAAACTTGGAGCAAGCAGACTTGGAACAAGTAGAATTGTAAACATCGCAAAAGAGATAAACGATTAAAGGAAAAAAGTATGAGTCAAAATGATATTTATAAACAAATGAGAAACATAGACGAAGAATTTAAAATGGGAGATTACACCGTGGAAGAGTTAGAGTCTATGTTTAATGTAAAAAAGAACGCAAAAAAATCATTCAAAGATAATTACTTTGAATTTTATGATGATGTAAAGTCAAGCTCTCTAAAAAAGCAAGATTGGTAACAACTTGTTCTAAAACGTATTTTAAAAAGTGTATCTTCGACAATTTTTTTGTAAATAGGGGTTGACAAAAGCATTTTGCTGGGCTATACTAAATACATACTTAAATATCGCGGGGTAGAGCAGCTCGGAAGCTCGTCGGGCTCATAACCCGAAGGTCAGTGGTTCAAATCCGCTCCCCGCAACCATTAACACAAAATATTGTATGCTTTCTTGCTGTCGCGTCAATATGTTGTGTGTAGTCACCTATCATAGGTGACCTTTTTTTGTTAAATTAATACTTTTTCTGGGTAGTATTCTGGGTAGTAGTTAAATTAGGTTCAGTTTTGCTATTTCTTTATTCTCAAAAGCTTCAGATAGTTTGATATAATATTTCTCAGTTATTGCATAGCTAGCATGTCCTAGCCACTTTCTTATCATTTCTGCAGGTATATCAGATTCTCTTAGTTTTGTTGCATAGGTTGTTCGCATATCTTTAAAGTGTATTCTAAAACCGCATAAAGTACTTAGTTGATTAATCATATTTTTTATTTGTCTATCACTCATTTTGAATATGGGTGATTTTTTTAAATCTAATGATTTTAAGAATAACTCCAATTTTTCAGTTATTGGAATAAGCCTATCGCTCGTTTTAGTTTTTGTTTCTCTGATGTGAATTCTTTTGTTATTGAAATCTATGTCTTCAGGTGTTAAATTAAAAACGCCATGTTTTCTGCATCCAGTTAAATATGCAAAAAGTATTACTTCGGAGTTTTTTACTTTTTGAATATTATTTAAGAATATTTTTTGTTGTTCTTCTGTTAAACAATAACCTTCAGTTCTTGAATGTTTATATTTTGTTATTTGTAAATGAATAGGTTTTTTTATTAAGTCTTTTTGATATGCAGTTTTTATAATATCAGCTATAATTGTTGAAACTGTTTCTTTATGTCTGCTGTTTTCAATAGTTCCAAGAAAATCATCAATTGTTATTGCATTTACACTATTTAATTTTTTGTTTTTAAAATATGGTTTGATGTGTTTATTAATTGCACTCTCCATATTTATTAATGTGCTAGTCTTTAGTTTTGGTTTTTTGTACATATTAAACCAAACATCTATCCATGCGTTAAAGTACATCGAGTTATCATATTCAATTTGCAACTTGTTATAATTGAGTTTGTAGAATGTATTTGCTTTTCTTATACATTCATTTTTATTTCTTGAGTAAAATGATTTTTGTCTGTAATTAATTGTTACTCTAGCTTCGTAACATTTTTCTCTTTCCCTATAACGTAAAGAGCCCTTTAACAGTTTTATTGGCATATCTTCTCCTTTAGAAGATACACTTTTTAATACTTTTTTTGAACAATCATTATACCCTTTAAGTATTAATTCAATATTTTCTTGTTTTTGCAATATTTTTTGCATTATATTTTAAAAAATCAATTTGTTCCATAAATTCTCCTTTGTGTTATATGTAAAAAAAGATATAACATGGCGGAGATTTATTTTTTATTAAATAATTTTTCTTTGTTCTTGCAAAAGTCGTAATAAGTAACCGCTAGCTATAAGATTGTTAGATTTGTTTAATTGTTCGATGATGTACATATTTGCTTTTTGCTCGTCAGATAATTTCCATAATTCCAAATACGCTTTATTGTTCCAATCTCTTTCGCAAAGATAGTCAAGACTTACCTTGTAATAGTCTGCTAGTCTAATTAAAGTGTTTATGTCTGGGTTTAGTTTGTTTAATTCGTATTTTGAGTAATTACTTTGACTACAATTAGCTATTTTGGCTGCTTCAAATTGAGTGATATTGTTATTTATTCTAAGTTCTTTTAGTTTCATTTTTAACCTCCTAGTTAGAAATAGTATTATTTTTTTTAAAATTATTCAATATTTAACTAAAAGTTGTTGACATTAAGTTATTATTTGCATATAATCATAGTATAAATAGTTATTATATAACTAAAATTTTTAAAGGGAGGTTAAAATGCACTGTTTAAATAGTGGTTCTAATGAAGATTATAAACATTCGTTAGATTTTCAACAAAAATGTTCCATATCAACTTATCTAGGTTTGCTATTTAACTTAGATATGGCAACACAACACAAATCTGAAGAAGTGCGAAGCTTAATTAATGGAGCGGAAGCGCTTTTGAAAGTATTGGGATATGATGTTGTTCATATTCAATATGAAATTGTTGAGTTGGTACAAGTAAAAGATATTTGGTAATTATAAAAATATTTTATTTTTAATTTTATCTAATGCAATATCGTATTGTTTTTTAGAGTATGCGTGTTTCCATTTGAAGTTTTGATAATACAAAGAATCTTCAATTAGTAAGATATTTTCGTTTAGTACACCTATTAATTCCCATTGTTCACAATTTGCACAGTCAAAAAGTTTGTATTCATAATCATTGTTTCCATAGTTTGCATAACCTATAACTTTTGCTATTTCTGCCTGTTTGGAAGTTGTGATTATTGCATCAATTCTTGCGTAACATTTTTTTGACCAAGTATTTCGTCTAATGAAAATTTTTTTAAAATTGTGTTCTTTGATTATTGTAAAAATATTCGTATACATAAATAACTCCTTATTGATTGATATAGTTTACCATAATAATTTGTTAATTTCAAAATGTAGTTTAATTGGAGGTTAAAGTGAAAGCTTTTAGTATGTTTTCTTTTCATAGAAAAGATGTTGTGTTTTTTGAAGATTTTATTGATTTAGTAGATTGGTTGCCTTATGAAACTATTGATTTAATTATTGATGATATACATATTTCTGATATTAGTTTTTCAGATATGCGTAAAATCGCTGGCAATAATCAACTTCGAGTTTCTTGTGTTCTATTTGATATTATTCCAGATGATGCACTACTTAGACAAAAAATTAGCGTTTATGTTAAGCGCAGGCATAAGAAAGATGCACTGTTTATATAGGGTGATTTATGAAAAAAATAACCACTCCGAAGAGTGATTATTATTGTAAACACTATTTTGTTTTTTTAGTTTTTGTTGTTACTTTATTATTACTAAAAAAAGAAGTTTTACTTATGTTAATTTAGATAGAGTGGGGGTAAAATGTGTGGTTTAAAATTAATAAATGATAAATTGGTTGGTTGTGTAGATTGTTCAAATTTAACTCCATATACCAAGCGTGATGTGAAACGAACTGAGTATATGAGAAGGTATCGCCAAAAGAAGCGTTTGCAAAAGAATGTTATAAAAACTGTTCAACAGTAAATATCATTTTTATTCTTATTTCTCGTTTTTCATCTTTTTTGAATACATGATAAAAATTATCATTCAAGCCAGTTTCTTGTGATGTTTGAATTACATAGTAGTTTAGTTTGTCAAGTTCTTGTTTTAATGTTTCAAAATTGTAATATTTTTCTATTTCATTTTTATCAATTGTCATACAATTTACAAAATCTTTATTTTTAGTATTTGACATTTTATATCTGGTTGAAATTGCAAAAGCAAATGCTGCTTCATCTTTTATCAATTGTTGTACATTGTAAGGATATTTTTTTAAAAGTTTTTTATCCATATATTTGCTCCTTTGTAAAATTACAAGAAACACATCGACTTTGTGTCTCCTTTTATTCTTGCAAGATAATAGTAACATAAATTCAAATAATATCAAAACTTAATTTAATTGGAGGTTAAAATGGAAAATTACAGAGATGAATATTTTGAAAAGTCATATGATGAAATAGTAGCAAATAAGAAACGTTTAGCTGAATTAATAGCTAAAGCTCCTTTTCATGGTGGACTTTCTAAGTTTAGTAAAAAAGATTACTTAACATTGATTTTTGCTATTGAAGATAAAATCGCATTTGAAAAAGGTTGGTATGAGTATGATGCTAAAGATTTTGTTTTTGAGTGCAAATGTTTTTTAATCGAGTCTTTAGACCCAGATTATTTCTCTAGGGAGGGTAAATAAATGAAACTGTTAAATAAAACACAAATGACACTTCTAACGGAAGAACTTCAAGAAAAGTTGCACGAAGTCGATTATTTAGATTACAAAGACATTTTAATAGAATATCAAGACAAAGGACTAGATAATCAACATTTATTAATTGCTATTACTGCTGAAATGAATGATTTAATTTATGGTTTTGATAGTCCTTGCGATGTTTTTGGGGTTTGGTTTTTTAAGTTTGATAGGTTGCTAATGTTATTAAATAAATTATGGAAAGAAGGGCATTTTTAGAGGGAGAATAAATTATGGAAAAATTTGAAATGTATAAAGAATATTGTTTGTTAAATGGGCTTGTTCCATGTAGATATGAGTCAATCAAGCAGTTTGCTACAGCTTATCCAAACTTCTGTAGCTATACCAAGTGAGGCGCATATGACAAAAGCACGTGATTATTTTGTTCAAAAAGATAAGTTTTTTATCTTTTCTGACATAACAAAAGAGTTTATGCAAAAGCATAACATTCCAGGAACAGTCGCACGGTTTAAGGCGAAAGTGATTTGCACTGTGCCATTTAAAATAGTTCAAACAGGAATATTTAATAAACGTACAAAAGTATATCAATTATCAGATTTTACACAACAAATGTCTGAAACAGACATAACGCATACATAGAGGTGTGGCCTCTCCGCTTGCTCCTTTTAGCGGTAAATGCCGATAGTTTATTTTGTGGCTTTTTTCTTTTTCTATCGGCACATATGGGCAATTAGGAAGTTTTGTTTTTATTGAGGTTCAGCTTTACAAAACGTTGAGTTCGATTCTCAACTTGCCTACCATTGGTAGCAGTTTAATTTCATTTTAACCGTCCTAAAAAA
>CAVISZ010000001.1:0-5267 GCA_963645585.1 uncultured Eubacteriales bacterium | reverse complement strand
ATCACAATTTAAAATGATGAATGAAGAATGCTGAATTTGGGCACCTAGCGATGTAATGCTTTGTGGGCAAATAGATTTAAAAAAATTATGATAAATTAATAACAATTTAAAACACTCTGCTTTTGTGTTAAAGCAGAGTGTTTTTGCAGTATTTTTATTATGTGTTTGTTAAATGCAATGACAAAGTAATATGTTAAAACTTATTGATAAAGCGAATTGTTAAACTCATTTATAAAGCTATATTTAGTAACATTTTGCTTTAGTTGATTTGTTGAAGCATATTTGATTAAATGTAGAAATGAATATTTAATACAAAACCCCGCGGAAAACTTTTTAAGGTTTTTCGCGGGGTTTTGTAGGGTAATTAGTTTGTTGTTTGATACATCGAACACTTTTAATAAGTTTTAGGCAACGGTAGAGAAAACTGAAAATGCCAATGCTATCGCCTTGTTGCTCCTAGTGTTGCTTTTTGTAATAAATTACATTTTAAGTTTGTTAAACTATAAAATTGATAATTCTGCCAGGAACATAAATGACTTTTTTAATTTGGTCTTGAGATATTTTTGCAACAGGCAAGCATTTTTCTTGAATTTCTGCTTGAGCAAGACTAGGGTCTAGGGCAACAGTGCCTTTAAGTTTACCATTTACTTGAACAGGCAAGTTGATTTCTTTTTTAACCATTTTTGATTCGTCAAACTCAGGGAATTTTTCATCTAAAATGTCTTTTTTGAACACTATTTCAAAAAGTTCGCTTGTTATATGTGGAGCAAGAGGGTTTAACACAATCAAGAATTGACGCAACTCTTCTTTTGTAATATATCCGTCCTCTTTAATTTTTTTAATAAATGTCATGCACTGAGCAATGCAAGTGTTTAGTTTTAAATTCTCATAGTCGCTTGACGCTTTTTTTATTAGGGTGTGAAGTTCTGCTTCGTGCTTTTCGGAAACATCTTCGCCTTTAATCATGTCTTGAAGTTTCCATACTTTGTCTAAAAAGTTTACAATGCCTTCAATGCCTTTGTATGTCCAACCGCAGTTGTCTTCGTAGCCAGCCAAAAAGTGAACATGAAGTCTTGCAACATCAACGCCATATTTTTCTATAACCTCTAAAGGAGAAACACCATTTTTAGACGACTTGCTCATTTTTTTGCCTTCATCGTCCAAAATTAAACCGCTTCCCATTTTTCTAATAAATGGGTCTTTGGTTGGAACGGCGCCAATATCGTACAAAAAGTTTTGCCAGAAGAACGCATACAAAACGTGTCTTGTAATATGTTCGGTCCCGCCTGTGTAAACATCAACGCTTCCCCAATATTTCAATTTGTCATAATCTGCAAGTGCGTTAGAATTGTGAGGGTCGCAGAATCTGAGCCAATACCAGCTAGAGCCTGCCCAGTTTGGCATTGTGTCGGTTTCACGCTTTGCTTTAGCCCCACATTTTGGGCAAGTGCAGTTTACAAAACTATCTATTTTAGATAAAGGGGAGTCGCCTTTTTCGTTTGGCATATAGTCGGTTGTTTCAGGCAAAACAAGAGGCAAGTCCTTTTTGTCAAGAGCCACTATTCCGCAATTTGGACAGAAAACAACAGGGAAAGGTTCGCCCCAATAACGTTGACGGTTAAATGGCCAATCTTTTAGTGAATAGTTTACAACTTTTTTGCCAAAGCCGTTTTTAACAATCATGTCTGCCATTAAAGGCTTTGCAGTTTTAACATTCATGCCAGAAAACTCGCCAGAGTTTAAAAGTTTGCTGTTTTTTTCTAAATACTCCGCTTTTTCCACTGCATGGGTTGAAACATCACCCTCTATAACTTGAAGCATAGGAATATTAAACTTTTGTGCAAATTCGTAGTCTCTTTGGTCGTGAGTAGGAACAGCCATAACCGCACCTGTGCCGTAGCCGTTTAAAACAAAGTCTGCAAGATACAATTTAACTTTGTTGCCATTTACAGGGTTAATTGCGTAAATGCCGTCAAGTACGCAACCAGTTTTGTCTTTAACTTGGCTTTTTCGGTCAAACTCGCTTTTAAGAGTTGTCTTTTTTTGATATTCGCGAACATCGCTTGCATTTTTAACATAAGGAATTAATTTTTCAACAAGGTCATTTTCAGGTGCAATAGAAACAAAAGTTACACCATAAATGGTTTCAATGCAAGTTGTGAAAATTTTAACTGCGTCAATTTTGTTCCCAAGAGCGTCCACAACATCAAAACTAACTTCCACACCCTCGCTTTTGCCAATCCAGTTTCTTTGAGCGTCTTTTAAATAGTCCGCCATTTGAATACGGTCAACATTTTGCAAAAGTTTTTCGGCATAGTCTTTCATTCTTAAAAACCATACATCTCTTGTAACTTGAACAACATCATTTCCGCAACGGTCGCATTTTCCGCCTTGGCTGTCCTCATTAGAAAGCACGGTTTTGCAGTGCTCGCAATAGTTTACTGTGCCTTTTTGTTTGTACGCCTTGCCATTTTTTAAAAGTTGCAAAAATATCCATTGAGTCCATTTGTAATATTCTGGGTCGCTTGTGCAAAAAGACCTTGAATAGTCAAACGAAAGCCCCAAGTTTTTAAATTGGTTTAAAATTATGTTGTAGCCGTTTTCTACAAAGTCTTTTGGATTGGTGCCATATTTTATTGCTGCGTTTTCTGCAGGCAAACCAAATGCGTCTCCGCCAATAGGGAATAGCACATTGTAGCCCTTAAAACGTTTGTAACGAGCAAGAGCATCGGCAGGAATGGTGCCTTTTAAATGCCCCATGTGCAAACTTTTTCCGCTTACGTTTGGAAATTCATATAGCACATAAAACTTAGGTTTTGTAGGGTGAAAGTCTACCGCTTTAAAACGCTCTTCGTTCTCCCATTTTTTTTGCCACTTTTGTTCAATGTCTTTAAAATTATACATAGTTCCTCCAAAGTTGAATTAATTAAGTTAGAGTATAGCACAATTGCTTTATATTTACAATTAATTACAAAAATTTATTTACATTAAAATTTGACACAATAAAAGTAAAATTGTATACTAAAAATAATAGTTAAAAAAGGGTTTTGTTAATGAAAAAGTTAAAAAAAGTTTTAATTATCACAATTTTATGCTATTTGGCGGGCTTTATTTCATCATTTTTTATTGTGCATGACGTCTCAATTGTTGAGCGTTTAAAAGCGTATCCGTCAATTATTGGTCTTTGTGCGGGCATTTTGTTCTCGCTTTTTGTTGTGCTAGACACAAAAAGTGGTGCGTCATCTTCAGATGCCAACTTTCAGGGCACAACCGAAAGCGGTGCAAAAATTTCTCAGCACTATAACGCAAGATTTATCACTGAGGACGAACTTGCTAAAAATCCAAAATTTATGCCAACAACTTTTAAAGATTTGCCAAAACTTAAAAAAACGGGCACTTTTATTTCTTCGCTCTACAAAAACGGTCAACTGCATGTAAACATGTATCCAGAAATGCACGAGCTTATTGTTGGTACAACTGGTTCAGGTAAAACAACTTTTGCACTAGAGCCTGCCATAAGATGTTATGCCCATTCTGCAGAAAAACCTTGCATGGTTATAACTGACCCAAAAGGCGAACTTTATAACAATCACGCAATTCAACTAAAAAAAGAGGGCTATAGATTAATCACGCTAGATTTAAGAAATCCTTACTCTTCCTCTAGGTGGAACCCAATGGATAACGCGTTTGTTCAATACACGCGTGCCCACAACCTAGAAAAAGAAGTAGAAGTGTATAAAGGCTGTCACCCAAGCGCAACAAAATACAAGCCAATTGCAAAAGAGTACGGCAACGAATGGTATGGCTTTAACGGAATTGCATATCCAAACAAAGAGCAATTAAAAGTTGAAATTCAATCTGTTTCGCAAACGCTAATAAATGATGCAGAAAACGAACTAAGAGAAGTTGCTTGTGCTGTTTTGCCTGTAGAAAACAAAAACGACCCATCTTGGGAGCAAGGTGCACAAGACTTTGTATATAGCATTATGCTTGCCATGCTTGAGGACTCGTTAAACCCAGAACTTGGCATGACAAGAGAAAAATTTAACTTTTACAATGTCGCAAAAATTTGTACAACAAGAGATGCAAACCCAGATAACATGATGGGCACACTAAAAGACTACATTGAGGGCAGAGATGTGTTGTCTAAAGTTAAACCTCTTGCAAGCACGGTTGTAAACAACGCACCAAACACAACACGTTCGTTCCTTGGTGTTATGCAACCAAAAATTGCCATATTCCAAGATATGGGTGTTTGCTATGCAACAAGCCAAAGCGATATTTCTTTTGACGACTTTGTTAATCAGCCAACAGTGTTGTTTATTAAAGTGCCAGACGAAAAAGAAAGCCGTCACTGCATTGCAACAATGTGTATTGCACAAATTTATAAAAAACTTGTTGAAATTGCATCTAATTCCCCAGGAATGAAACTTGCAAGGTCGGTTTATTTCCTTTTGGACGAGTTTGCAAACTTGCCAAAAATTCAAAAGTTTGATAGCATGATAACCGTTTCTCGTTCAAGAAAAATCTTCTTCCAAATTGTTATTCAATCTTATAGCCAGTTAGACAATAAATATTCAAAAGAGAGCGCAGATACAATTAAAGGTAACTGCAACATTCAAATGTTTATTGGAACAGAGGACCAAAAAACAAGAGAAGAGTTCTCTAAAATGTGTGGCGATGTTACATTAAAAGTGGAAAACACTTCAGTGAACAAATCTGAGAAAAAGGACAGTGACACATCAAAAACAACCAACACGCAAACAGTTACTCGTCCGCTTATTGAACCATACGAGCTAGGGCAACTTCCATATGATGTTAATATAATTAAAATATATGGTCAACCTGCTATAAAAACTCACATGACTCAGTGGTTTAAAGCACCAGTATTCTCGCAAGAAAAAATGCAAGATGAATATGTGCCTGCAAAATATTTTGATGAAAATAAAATTAGATATGATATTTCAGAGCGTAATAAAAAGGTTATAAAAAGAAGCAACCCATTTGATTTTGATTTTTAAGAATAAAATTAAAGCCAACAATTTTATGTGGCAGATATAAAATTAATTTTGCATTTTAAAAATCACTACAAAAATATTTAACCATACAAAAATATTTACTAAAAATTATCAACTTAAATAAAATATCATCAAATTTAATCAAACATAACATACAAGCCCCCAAACTCTAGTTGCTTTAAATAAAAGCGACTAGGGTTTGGGGGTATTTTTAATATATTTTGTATTGATTTTGTTAATTTTATTAAC